>JBGQLF010001522.1:0-2490 GCA_041499985.1 Gemmataceae bacterium | reverse complement strand
CCGCTTGGCGGTGGGCCCCAGCGGCCTCGTCGAACTGTCTCGCTACGAGATAAACATTGACCATGAACTCATAAGCTCGGCCCGCTTGAAAGCGAACCGCCGGGTCGGTGCTGCTCTCGTTGACAAACTCCTGAAAGACCTCAATAGCCTGGCGCGTGAGTTCCTGCCGCGCTTCCCTGAACCCAGGCATCGTGGCCCAGCGCGGGTTCTCGAGTTCCCAAAGCATGCGGTTCAAGCCGCCGAGAGCTTTGCGGAAATTCGCCTCGGCGCGCCCGCGGTTCGTCTGGGCCTCCTCTTCCTTGGACCGGGCCAGCTCCAGAGCGGCTTTCGTTTGCGCCTGCTCGCGCCACAGGAGAACCGTCAGGACGAACAGCCCCACCGCCGCCAGTGCCGTGACGACGGCCACCGTCGCCAGGACTGACTTGTGCCGCCAGGCCCATTTGGTCAGCCGTTCCCGCAGAGTGGGCCGGACGGCACGAACCGGCCGGTGCTCCAGGAATCGCCTGAGATCATCGGCCAGCTCCTGGGCCGTGGCGTAGCGCCTCTCCGGCTCGTGCGCCATCGCCTTCAGGACGATGGTCTCGAGCTCAAACGGGACCAAGGGGTTGATCCGTCGTGGTGGCGGGGGTTCGCCCAGGGAGATCTGCCGGAGAACCTCTTCGCGGTCGTCGCCGGGATAGGCCGGCTGGAGCGTCAGCGCCTCGTACAAGGTCGAGCCGAGGGAGTAAATATCGGTGCGATGGTCCACCAAAGCGCGCTTGGCCAGCGCCTGTTCCGGACTCATATAGCGCAGAGTGCCGACCGTGTCCCCGGTCAGGGTGAGCCCTGCATGCGACCGGAGGCGAGCCAGGCCGAAATCCGTGATCCAGAGGTTGCTCGCCGCGTCCACGAGCAGATTGGCGGGCTTGATGTCGCGGTGGACGACTCCAAGCTGGTGGGCATGCTCCAGTCCCTCGGCGGCTTGCACACCCAGCCGGGCCACAGCGTGGAAATACCTCGAACCTCCCGCGGCATGCTCGGTAGTGAGGGCGGCGACCGGCAAGGTGCGCGCGGACTTCACCGGCGGCACGGGCTGCGAGACCGCTGAGACGTCCACCTGACTTCCGGTCTTTTCTCTGTGGGCCGCGCCGCCGATGGCCGCGATGGCGTCCGCCAGCGTTTGCCCCTCAATGAACTGCATGGCGTAGTAGTGCACGCCGCGCTCACAGCCCACGCTGTACACCGGGACGATATGGGCGTGGTGCAAGATCGCGGCCGCCTGCGCCTCCGTCCAGAACCGCTGCAATTGCCTCGGGTCGAGCGTGGCCGCGAACGGTAGCACCTTCAACGCCACCCGTCGGCCGAGCGAGATCTGTTGCGCTTCATACACGACGCCCATGCCGCCGCGCCCCACTTCGCGGAGGATGTCGAAGTCGCCGAGCCGGCCCACAGGCACAACCGCTCCGTCCTCGGGCCTGCCGCTTTCGAGGCCCGCGGCGGCCTGTTGCACCAGATTCAAGGTGAGCAGGCAGGTCTGCAAGCGCTCGGCGATGCCGGGGTGCTCGGCGACCAGCCGTGCGGCATCAACGGTACGCCCCGACTCGATATCGGCCAGGCAGGCTTCCAGGACACGGGCCAATTCGGCGTCCTGGGCGGCGGCTTCGCTGCTCGGGTCCAGGGGCGGCGCGCGGGAGGAACTTACCATTTGCGCTCCAACTCGCGGTGCAGTTTTTCCAGCGACCGGGTCCACAGCATCCGCACCGCTCCGGCCGAGCGCCCCATGCGGGCAGCGATCTCTTCGAAGGGGAGATGTTGCAGGTTGCGCAGGACGATCACCTCGCGGTAATCGGCCGGCAGGCGAGCCAGGGCATCCGCCAGGAGCGCGGCCTCTTCGCGTCGGGACGCCTGGGCGCTAGGCGAGGAAATCCCTTTTGTCAGCGCCTCCTGCACGGCCAGGCTGGAATGGTCAAGCAACGCTTCCAGCGATTCCTGGCACTGCCAGTTTCGGACCTGGGCTTTGTGGTGCTTGACCTGGTCAGCCAGGTTGCGAACCAGGATTTGCCGCAGCCAGCCGATCAGTTCCCTCTCGGTGGTGCCGGCAAAGCGCGGGAAATCCCGCAGAGCTTCGAGGAACGTCTCCTGCACCAGGTCGGAGGCATCGCAGCGTACGCGAAGGAACTTGTCGATCTGGGTCCGCGCGAGGATCCGCAAGTAGTTCTGGTACAGCGCCAGCAGTTCTCCCCGCGCCGCCCGATCCCCGGCCCGAGCGCGCGCTAAGAGTGGCCCCGCGATGGCATGGACTTCGACCATGGTGCGCCTCCTTAAGCTAGGGCGAGCAGAATTGTAATCTGTCACGCGGGAAAGCGGCAGATTCAAAAAAAAAGCTGTAGCGGCCGCGGACCCCGAAAAAAGAACGCCTGGCCCGCGAACCGGTAGAAAGGCCGGCATGGTTCAGACCGGCTGTGTTCTGGGTAACAGGATTGTGGCGGCAAGTTTGCAACTTGCCGGTGG
>JBGQLF010001521.1:0-2493 GCA_041499985.1 Gemmataceae bacterium | reverse complement strand
GTGCAGGAGGCGCCCCTGAGTTTTTCTTTACAATGGCTGAGGATACTCTAATGTTCGGTGGCACAACGCTGGTTCGCTCCTGGCCGCTGGCGGAATCCGACTCGCCTTGGTGGTTGCCGCTCGGCGGATGCCCGGACGAAGCCCCTGCGCTCTTCGCTGCCCGGCGGCGGCAGGAAGAGGAAAACGCAGACCCTGACGACGAGGACGAGGAAGAGGAAGACGACGAGGACGAGGAAGACGAGGAGCTGGAAGACGAGGAGCTGGAAGACGAGGACCTCGACGAAGATTTTGATGAGGACTTTGATGAAGACGAGGACTTTGAAGACCTCGACGACGAGGACTTGGAAGACCTCGATGAAGAGGACTTGGATGAGGACGACGATGAGGACGAAGAGGAAGACGAGGAGGATCTCGAAGACGGGGGCGCTCTGTGAGTTCTAGTTGCCGGGGGCGCCAGCGCCTTCCTTCGCGAGCTCCGTCCACAACAACCATCCTGCCTGTCTCTTTCGCAGTTGCGGCCCAGCGAGCGCGTGCCGTCGCAACCTTCGGACGGCTCAGCGCGACGTCGTCCGCGGTCCGGAGGACGTCGCGATGAGACTCCCGTCTCTGGTCCGCTGGTTCGGTGCTGAGCCCCTCTCCCGACGGTCGCCGCGCCGCTGGACCCGTTGGCTCGGCCGCAACTGGGCCCGCGTGAGCTATGGCTATCGCGTGGAACCGACCTGGCTGGAACTCAACCGGATGGACGTTCCGGTGACCGGTCTACCCACCGCCTTTGCGGGCTTCCGGATTGCTCAGCTTTCCGATCTGCACTGTAGCCGACACGTCACTCCCGACTATCTTGGCGAGGCAGTGGACCTGGCCTTGGCCGAGCGACCCGATCTGGTGGTGCTTACCGGCGACTTCGTCCATCGCGGCTACAGGTACGTGGAGCACGTTGCCCAGACCTTGGGCCGGCTAACGGCACCGCATGGGGTTTACGCGGTGCTGGGCAATCATGATTTCTCGGTCCGCAACGCGCTCGGCATCCGCCGTTATCGGCACCTGCACCGTGCCGTGGCCGCGGCGTTGACTGCCCGTGGCATCCGCGTGCTCCATAACGAGGCCACGACGCTGTACCGTCAAGGACATCCTCTGCATCTGATCGGCGTGGAGGACCTCTGGAGCCGAGTGTGCGATGTCCGGCGCGCCTTCGCCGGCCTATCGCCGGCGGTCCCCTGTGTGGTTCTGGCGCACAACCCGCGCACGGTCGAACACCTCGAAGGACGCCGCTGTGACCTGATGCTCAGCGGCCACACGCATGGGGGTCAGGTGAACTGGCCGGGACTCGGCCGGCCTACCCTGAGTCGACGCGCCCGTCGCTTGGCGGCCGGCCTGTATCGCTTTGGACAAGCACATGTTTATGTCAACAAGGGCGTCGGTTTTGGCTTTCGCTTCCGCTTTGGCGTCCGGCCCGAAGTGGCGCTGCTGTGCCTCCAGCCCGCCTGGGGGATCGACAAAATCCTCGGTGGCGCATGACATGCTTTGCACTTCCCCCGAAGACGGTTATAATCAGGTCGGACACAGAAGGGGGTCCATCGGCCGTGAGGCCCGCCGTTCTTCTGTCTGGCTCGATACCGCAGGGGGCAGCACATGGCAGCACATCAAGGGAAACACCCGAACGAAGGGTCCGAACATACTTCCACCAGCAGCTCACTCGCCCGCCCGGCCGACCAGAGCCAGCTCGATTTTGAGATCGACTTCTTCGGTGGCATCCTCGAGCGCATGCCCGACTATGTGGACGTGCTCCGCATCCTGGGCAATAACCTCACGCTCAAGGGGCGCTACATGCAAGGATTGCAAGTGGACAAGCGCCTGGTGCAATTGCGTCCCACGGATCCCTTGGCGCATTACAACCTGGCCTGTAGCTACGCCCTGCTGAAACGGTCGGACCTCGCCCTGAAAACGCTTCGCCGGGCCGTGGAACTGGGCTATCGGGATTTCCGCTACCTGCGTGAGGATCACGACCTCGATTCCATTCGCCATGATCCCCGCTTCCGCCAATTGCTCCGGGAATTCGAAAATCGCTGACCAGCTGGCCTGCCGCGTTACCCCTTCCGGCGCGCGCCTCGGGTGGACGCGCCCAGCGTACCTGCCCGAGGCGGGTCGCACCATGGGTCTGCTTTCGGCCTTGTCGTCGGTCACACCTCGGCGATATACTCCGCTCGCACGCTAGGGGAGCCATCACGCTCCTATCTCTGGGCCCCGTGCGCCCGAGCAAGCCGATTCCAAGGAGGGAACCGATGGCCCATCACACCCGGCCGCTCATTGGCATCAATGCCGACTTCATCGCTGCCGGCAAGATCACCACGGCCCATGTCCGCCTGAATGCCGGTTATGTCGATGCGGTGCTCACGGCGGGAGGCTTACCCATCCTCTTACCGCCGCTTGGCCGAGAGCCCGAGATCCTGTCCTACCTGGATCGGCTCGACGGCATTGTCCTGAGCAGTGGACTCG
>JBGQLF010001520.1:0-2496 GCA_041499985.1 Gemmataceae bacterium | reverse complement strand
GTCGCCAGTTGCAGCAGCCGTTCCTGGTGTATTGCCTGCTGGCTGGGCGAAGGTTGCTCCGCGACCAGCCAGGCTTCCAATCGCGCCGAGGACTGCTCCAGGGCCGCTTCGAGAGAGCGTTCGCGCGACACGTCCCGTTTGCCGGTGGACAGCTGCCGCAGCGTGTCCGCCAGGTTGTGCGCCAGGATTGTGCGCAGCCAGGCGGCCTGCTGGGCGTCACTGCGGCCCCGAAATCGTTCCCGGTCCTGGTACGCCTCCAGCAAGGTCTGCTGGACCACTCCGGACAGGTCCAGGCGATCGTGCCAGTGGGGCGGCACCTCCAGCCGAGCCATCAGGTAGAGATACTCCCGAAAGCGCTCGAGGAAGCCATCCGAACCGTGGGACGGGTGTTCCACGATAGCCCTCTGAGGATACAGGCGTGAAAGGGCTGACTGCACGCCACCGTCGGAGTGGGATTAGGCGAGGGGCAGAACATCGTTTCGCTGTAGGACGGCTCTCCCGAGCCGTCCGGACGGCTCGGGAGAGCCGTCCTACGGGTACGCTTGCTTCTGCCGTTCGCCTTAATAGTGGAACCGCTGTAACTTCTGGCGGTTCTCCTCGAACTCGGCGTGCAGCTTCTGCGTCACCGGATCTTGACTCACCTCCGCGGCCGCGACGTCCCACCAGACGCTGGAGCCTGCGACATACCGATGCGGCTCTGTCTCCGCCACGATCACACACGAGCGCGTTTCCGTGCGGGCCTCACGTAAAGCCTGGCGCAGCTCGTCCGGCTTCGTCGCGCGCCACACACGCGCGCCCATACTCTCGGCATTTTTGGCGAAGTCGATCTTGAGCGGCTCCCCCTCCAGACGGTTCACCTTGGGATCGCGGGCGCGGAACTCGTTGCCGAAGCTACGGCCAGCGCGGCCCATCTGAAGCTGCCAGATCGATTGGAAGCCGTGATTCTCCGACAGGACCACGGTGATTTTGAGGTTCTCCTGCATCGCGGTGACCAGCTCCGTTGGATTCAGCAGATAGGTACCGTCGCCGATAAAGACATAGACCTCGCCCTTCGGCTGGGCCATCCGTACGCCCAGACCGGCCGGCATCTCGTACCCCATGCAGGAATAGCCAAACTCCAGATGGCAGCTGCTGCCGCCGCGGACATCCCAAAGCTTGTGCAGATCGCCCGGCAGGCTGCCCGCCGCGGTAATCACCGTGTCGCCGGCCTGCGCCTGTTCGTTGAGGAGGGCGACGACGTGTCCCTGACTCATCGCTTCGCCGGTGACCTGGCGCGTCACTTCCCCTTTGAGCTGGTCCCACTCCTTCTTCGCCTGGGCGATCTCCTTCAAGTAGGCAGCGTTCGGCAGCAGTCCGGCCGACTTGGCCTCCTTGGCCAGCGCCCGCAGCCCTTCGCGCGCGTCGGCCAGGATCGGCAAGGCGCCCTGTTTGTAGGCATCGTGGCCGGCCACATTGATGCTGACAAAGCGGACGCGCGGGTGCTGGAAGACCCCCTGCGAGCCGGTGGTGAAATCGGTCAGCCGAGTTCCCACACAGAGGATCAGGTCCGCCTGGCTCAGGAGCTTGCCCGCGGCCGGCGTGCCGTTGACTCCCGTGCCGCCCAGCGCCAGCGCCGACTCGGTCCGCAGCGCCCCCTTACCGGCGAGCGTTTCGCCGACGGGGATGCCGAACGCCTCGGCAAACGTCTTCAGCTCATTCCAGGCTTCGCTGTAATGCACGCCGCCGCCGGCAAGGATCATCGGCCGTTGCGCCTCTTGCAGCAGAGCCACGGCCTCCTGGATCCGTTGCGGATCGGGCAGGCGCCGCTCCACGCGCCAGACCCGCTTCTGGAAAAAGTGAGTTGGGTAATCATAGGCGTGTGCCTGCACGTCCTGGGGCAAGGCCAGGGTCACGGCCCCGGTCTCGGCCGGGTCGGTCAGGACGCGCATCGCTTCCGGCAAAGCGGTCAGCAACTGCTCGGGCCGGGAAATGCGATCGAAGAACCGGCTGACCGGACGAAAGCAATCGTTGACACTGACATCGGCGGAGATCGGATGTTCCAGCTGTTGCAACACAGGTCCCTGATAGCGCGTGGCATAGTAATCGGACGGCAGCAGCAGGACGGGTAAGCGGTTGATGGTGGCCGTGGCGGCGCCCGTGATCATGTTGGTGGCGCCCGGGCCGATCGAGGTGGTGCAGGCCAGCGTGGCCAGGCGCAGGTTCGCCTTGGCAAAGCCGGCCGCCGTGTGCACCATCGATTGTTCATTGCGCGTCTGGTAGTAAGGCAGTTCCTGGCCATGCTCGTACAGCGCTTGTCCGAGTCCGGCGACGTTGCCGTGGCCAAAGATGCCGAACATGGCCGGGATCAGGCGACGGGTCTTGCCGTCGCGCTCGCTGTGCTGGACTTGCAGATACTTCACCAGCGCCTGGGCCATGGTGAGACGGACCGTATCGCGTTGGGGAGAGGGGGTGCTCATAATACGGTTACCTCGCGCAGAGGGAGCTCGCTCGTGGAGG
>JBGQLF010001519.1:0-2496 GCA_041499985.1 Gemmataceae bacterium | reverse complement strand
CTGTGCAAGACCTCATTGCCAATTCCTATGTACAATAGCGCTTGTGCAAAACCTCGTGGCCAATTGTTGTGCAAAAGGTTATGTCCGGTAACAGGGACGCTTGTGGCTACGTTAAACAACTCGTCTTATGGCTACGTTAAACAACTCGTCGTTTGTCCTTACCCTAGCGCGACAGACCACGGTCGACCGGTGGTCCAATGCCGGCTGCTGGGGTTGATAAGGGCGTTGCCGAGGGCGGCGGCGCAGGAGCTGGTATGCCGGGCGCGAACGCCCCTGGCGGGGGTGCCGGCACCGGCACCAGCGGTGTCATGGACGGACCGGGCGGCACAGAGGCCGAAGGAGGGGGCGCGGGCGCAAACGGATTCGGAGCTGCGGAGCCGAGGGGAACTGGTCCGGGGGCTATTAGTCCAGCAGGTGCCTGAAGTCCCCCCGGCCGAGGATTGCACACGCCACCGTACGGGGCCACTTCGTCCGGACCGAGCCGACCGGGTTTGAAGAAATCCAGCAGGTCGGCTAGAGGCGCGGTGCTGCACCCGGCCGACAGGAGCACCAAGAGCACCGCCGCGCGTTGCATGTTCGCCCCCTAATTCTGGCAAGGCGATGCGTATAACATTTCCGTCGCAGCCAGCCAAGAGCAGTTTTTGAAACGAGGAGTGATGAACGAGGAATGATAAATGAATCCATTCGCATTCGTTCTTTATTCATCATTCCTCGTTCATCATTCCTCATCTGCTGAGGGCATCTACCAAGGCTTCGAGGATGAGGACGAGTTGGACACGCCGGTCGATCTGCATGTCACCGTCCAAACAGCGTTCCAGGAGCTGGAACAAGCGTTCGGGATCCGCGCGCTGCGCCAGTTCTTGCAAAAGACGCTGATCTTCTGGTTCCACGAGCTTGGGAGTCCCTCCGAGCCGTAAACACAGCGCATCGCGGAAGAAGCCAAGGAGCAGGCGCAGCACCAGCGCGGCACGGCGACGCTGGACGGCCGCCTCCTTGCCGGCTTCTTCGACAAACTGCATCCAGGCTTGGGCCAGGGCAACGGAATAGGGCTGCGGCTGGATCAAGCCGTGCAGCAACGTGCGGCGAAAGTCCCACAGGGCTGGGTCGGCCAAGGCCTGCGCTTGCCCCAGGCTACCCTCGCTCAGCCGCGCTAGTCGTGCGATCAGGGAAGCATCTTCCATCCCCTGGGTTTGCAACAACTCCGCCACCAATTGTTCGGAGAGAGGACGGAAGTGAACGACCTGGCAGCGCGAAACGATCGTCGGCAGCTGCCGCTCGGCGCTGGTGCCGATCAGGAGGAGCAGCGAGCGCGGAGGCGGTTCTTCCAGTGTCTTGAGAAAACAGTTGGCCGCCGCGTCGTTGAGGTCATCGGCATCGTCGAGAATGGCGACTTTGCCTCGGCCCCGGGCGGACTTCAGCGCGAAACTGCGGCACAGATCGCGCACCACTTCGATCGGCACTTCAAGGCTGTCCTCCGGCCGACTGGCGACAACGAAGTCGGGATGCGTGTCGGCTTCGACCTGGGCGCAGGCCGAGCATTGGTCACACGCTTCCAGGCGCCCTTCGGGGGACGTTTCACACAAGAGCGCCTTGGCCAATTCGTCCGCGAATCGCCGTTTGCCAACTCCGGACAGTCCAGTAAATAGATAGGCGTGGGCCAAGCGGCCGCGCTGCACGACGCGCGTGAAGGCCTGCACCAGGGCGTCATGCCCGCGGACCCGCTGCCATGACACGGGCCACCTCCTGACAAATCTGCTCGTGGACCGCGGCGATCGCTTGTCCGGCATCAAGGACCCGAATGCGCTCGGGTCGGCGCTGCGCCTCGGTCAAGAAACCAGCACGGACACGGTCGTGATAGTCGGTTGAGCGGCTCTCGACCCGGTCCGCGGGACCTGTGCGCCGGGCTCGGGCTGCTTCCACGGAGAGATCGAGCACCAAGGTCAGATCGGGTTCCAGGCCGCCCGTGGCCAGCCGGCCGATCTGCCAGAGGTGCTCGGGATCGAGGCCACCCGCGTGGCCTTGATAAACAACATTAGCCAGGAGAAACCGATCGCAGACGACGACCTGGCCGGCGTCGAGGGCAGGCCGAATGATCTCGGCAACTAACTGGGCCCGGCTGGCCATGAAGAGCAATGCTTCGCACGTCAGGTTCATGTCCCGGCGACGGTCGAGAAGCAGCGCGCGGATGCTGTCGCCGGTCGCGGTGCCGCCGGGATCGGCGCATTCCGTGACGTCATAACCGCGCGCGCGCAGCCAATTGGCCAGCAGCCGGCATTGTGTCGATTTGCCGGTGCCGTCGAGGCCGTCGAGCGAGATGAACGGGACGTATGCCATTTCAGCTAGCTGATTTTGGGCGCTGCACTTTCCGTGATCTCTGGCTCTTTTTTGTCTACCTTAAAAATAGCTTGAATCAGCAAAGGCTCTCCGGCCAGGATACAAGGTGTTGCTAACCCTCGCCCTGCCACCCCAACCAGGAGAGCCAAGCATGATCTGCCG
>JBGQLF010001518.1:0-2508 GCA_041499985.1 Gemmataceae bacterium | reverse complement strand
CTTCTCTTTGTTCTTGTCCTTGTCTTTATCTTTATCCTTCATCGGCAGGGGTGCCGGCTGGACCTGGGCGCTCGGATCGGGTTCGGGTTGGGCACGCCGCCACCGACGCTCCAGCAGCACCTGGACGATCAAGCCCAGCAGCGTGAAGAAGCCACAGGCCCAGTTGAGCAGCAAGGTCTGCGTTTGGCCAAAAGCCACGGCATCGAGTTTCCCAAACGAATTCGCCAGTGACAAGCCGAAGTAGAGCAGCAGCAACGAACCGGCAAAGCTCGTCAGGGCCATGGTCCACAGTCGAAACAGCACCAAGCCAACCAAGCCGCCCACCAGGAAACAGACCAACGGCTCGTTCCAGGCCGGCACCAGGACATGAACGAGCGTCCAGAAAGCCACACCGCTACAGATGAAGGCAACCACGCGCACCAGCGCCAGGGCCAGAGCTCCAGCGGCGACGGCCAGTAGGATCCCCGCCACCAGCGGCTTCGTCCCGTAGGCCGGGCCGGAATACAGCCCGAAAATGCCAGCAGCGACGGTGGCGACCAGAACGATCCAGAAGCGATGCCCCCGCCAGCCGAACAGCCACAGGAGCAGTCCCAAGGTCATGCCGGTAGCGCTGAGCGGCACCGATAAGCCGCGCGTCTCGGTCAGAATTTCAGGCACCAGCAATTGCATGTTCGCGTTTCGCTCTGGGGTCTCGCGTAGGGAAGAGGAAAGGAATACGTTACATTTCCCGAAGTCAGGAAGATACCGGCTCGGAAGCGACAGTGTCAAGGCGGGAGAATCAGGGATTAGGGATTAGGGATCAGGGATCAGCACCGAGTACTGGCTCCTCAACCCTGTGCGGGCTCAGGTCCCTCTCCCCTGATCCCTAATCCCTACTTCTGAGCGACTGGCACAGAGAATGCGAGAGAGTATGTCGAAAACTGAAGGATTCGGAGCAGAGGATTGCGAGGCACCCGTGGGGGGCTGGTCTTTGCGGCCCATGCACTTCTCGACCCTCTTTGCCTCACGTTGGAGTGCGTGGGCTCAAAAGAAGGCAGTGCGTGTCTTGCCTGTGGGAAAGGCGCTTCTCACTCGGTCTTGTTACAATAGCGAGCAGGAGGCGTGCGTGACCACAAACCGGTCGCGCGAAGCGGGGGGGCCGGAGAATACCTGTTCGCCCCGAGAGACGTTCTTCTAGAAAGGAACCTGGTATTATGGGGACGATCAGTCCAGGGGACTCCCGCCGGTCGCGTCGTCTTCCCGAAGCGATCACGCGCCTGATCCGGCACGAAGTGGGTGACCTGTTGCAATCGATTTACGCCACCGCCGCCATTCTGCAAAGGCGTCTACCGGCCGATTGGGACCTGGAACGGCGCATTGTGGCCGACCTGCGCGCCCGCGGCGAGGCTTGCAAACACCTGCTCGATGCCGTGCACGACTTCGTCTGCCCGCTGACGCTCAATCTAGAGTCGGTCAACCTGGCTGAAGTGACGGCGAAGTTGATGGCGGAGTTCACGTCCAAACACCCCCAGCTCCAGCTGCACGCGGAGGTTCAGGCGTCCCCGGTGATCCAGGCCGACCCCAAGCGAATCGCGCAGCTCGGAAACCTCTTGCTGACCAATGCTTGCGAGGCAGCTCAGCGCCACGTTCGCTTCCGGACGCTGGCCGGACCAGACGCCGGCGAAGTGGAATGGACCGTGACCGACGATGGTACGGGAGTGCCGGCAGACCAGCTGGAGCACCTGTTCAGCCCGTTGGCCACCACCCGTCATGGGCATCTCGGCGTCGGCTTGGCCATGGCGCGAAAATTGGTACTTCTACACGGCGGCCGTATCTCTGCGGAAAACTTGCCCGGGGGCGGTTTCTGTGTTCGGGTCGTCCTGCCCAGCGTACCGCCGCCGGAGAGCCGCCAATGGGAAACAGCCGCCAACTTTTTTGCTGGCGAAACGGATGAAGGCTCTGGTACTGTAGAACGACCGGCCAAGGAAACTCAGTGATGGAGTCCTTGGAGAAATGACAACGCGCCGCCAAACGGACTGCTGGTCCTCCGTTCATTTCTCATTTTTGCCAAGATCCGGCATCGACTTTGCTACGGTCGGATATGAGTTCGGGTGCCCAGGTTCTTCAATGGGGAGGAAGAGGCTATGGAACGCGACGTCGCATTGCCTCGCTTAAGTATCGTCGTTGTTGAAGATGACCCCACGGTGCGCCTGTTCCTGAAGGACACCCTGGAAAAACAACTGGGGCACAACATCATCGGGGAGGCCGCCACCGGCACCGACATGGTGCGGACGGTCCTGGCCCTGGAACCGGATGTCGTGGTCTTCGACATCCATCTCCCGCACCTGGACGGCCTGCAAGCGCTGGCGCAGATCTATCAAACGCGCATTGTGGCTGCCGTGGCGATCACCGCGGACCGCGATCAGGAGTTGGTTCGCCGGGCTCTGGAAGAGCATGTCCTGGCTTACCTGGTCAAGCCGGTCGAAGCCCATCAATTGGGGCCGGCCCTGCAAGTGGCCTGGGCCCGCT
>JBGQLF010001517.1:0-2508 GCA_041499985.1 Gemmataceae bacterium | reverse complement strand
CGTGGATCTGCTGAGCCTGGTGGCGGCCGCGTTGTCGAACCTGGTGAGTAACGTGCCGGCCGTGCTGTTGCTGGAGCCGGTCTTGCAAGCGTTTCCCGCGGCCCAGCGCGAGACCGCCTGGATGGCGTTGGCGCTGTCGAGCACGTTGGCCGGGAACCTCACGGTGCTCGGCTCGGTGGCCAATCTGATCGTCGTGGAAAACGCCCGGCGCGAAGGCATCACGGTAGGCTTTTGGGAGTACTGTCGCGTCGGCATTCCTCTCACTGTCTTGACCTTGGTGCTCGGAGTCGTCTGGCTGCGTTGCGTTCCCTACTGAGACACCGTCCGTACGCGGCAAAGATTCAACACCGATCTTCGAATATCTCTTCCATCCATTCGCATGTTCCTCGTTGGGCAGGAATCCCTCACCCCGGGGGATTTGTGCCCAGCGCGTGCTTCCCCTTTCGGTCGCCCACGCGCTGGATGCCCTCCCTCCCTGGCGCTGTCCTTACGGTATCCCTTGAGCCTTTCTTACCTTGCGCCAGGCAATCTCCTGCCTGCGGCGAGGTGATCAGGTCAACCGACTTCCGGTTGGCATGCGCCTTGCGTTCAGCATGTGCGAGCCAAGGGGTGAGGGCGCGGTTTTGGGACAACCTCGTTCCCCCTGTGTACACTCCCGGGCACAGTGGCTCGGTGCTCGGTTTCCTTCTGTACAGGAGATAGATCATGCTGCCATCACGAACGATCTTGGGACTCGGCTGGGCACGCCTGGTGGGTGGGCTCGCGCTTGGCGCCTTGCTCCTGCACTTGGTGGGTGTCACGGGCGAGGCCCAGCCGCCGGGAGCGGGCGATGCCAAGACGGTGAACGGGAAAGTGGAGCGGTTCACGACGGCGCCGAAGGGGGAGGTCGATGGCGTGGTGCTGGACGATGGCACTTGGGTCCACTGGCCGCCGCACCTTCAGGACCGCTTCAAAAGTCTCGTGGAGCGGGGGGACCGCATCAAGGTGACAGGAAGAATGGAGACCGGCAAGAAAGGGGACACGCGCCTGGAGGTCCAGACCGTCACCAACATGCGGACCAATCACTCCGCAGAGAACGACGGTGCGCCGCCTCGGGGCGGCAAGGGCAAGCAGGGCGGAGAAGTTCGAACCGTTCAAGGCACGGTGGAGCGGTTCACGACGGCGCCCAAGGGGGAGGTAGACGGGCTGATCCTGAACGACGGCACGTGGGTGCATTGGCCGCCGCACTTGCAAGGCCGGTTCAGCGCCCTTGTCGCCAAGGGTGACCGCGTTCGGGCGGCCGGCTTTTGGGAAACCGGCCCCAAGGGCGATACCAAGCTGGAGGTCTCGATCCTGACCAACCTGGGCTCCAACAAGACCAGCGAGAACCCCGCCCGGCCGCTACCCGCCTCCAGTCGGTTGCTCCCTGGCAAGACTGGCGATGTCGAAGAGCGCCTCCAGGCGCTGGAGGACAAGCTGGACCGGCTGATGATCCAGATCGAGCGCCTCGGGGGCAAGAAGTAAGGTGCCTTGCTTGTGCGACCGGAGGAGGGGCTTCACCCTCGGCTCGGTCAGGTCCGTGTCGGGTTCTGTTTGCCGCTTACCTGGACGCTGCGTGGCCCGGTCCCTTGAGGCATCTGCCTTTTCGGGACCGGGCAATACCCTGAGGCATGGCAGCCGGACAGCTGGCGCAGGCCCGCATCCCTGGAGGAATCGGCGTATCCGACCCAAACGCGCAAATTGGTGGCTTCGGCTCGGCCATCCTGCAACCCAAGGCCGGACCGCTTTGACTTGGTTCTGCATCTGACCAAAGATTCCCTGTGTCACAAGTACCACGTCATGCGAGTCGTGTATGTGCCCCATTGACTCCTCTCAGTCCAAAGACGCCCGGCTGGCTCAAATCGCCCAGAGTCCCTTGCTGCCCACGCCGCCGGGCATCGCGCTCCAGATCCTCGACAAGGCCAGTCGCCCCGACTGTGACATTAGCGAGATCGTCCTGCTCGTTCAGACCGACCCGGTTCTGTGCGGCAAGCTTCTGAAGACGACGAACTCGGCCCTGTTCAGCCTCCCTCGCGCTGTGACCTCCGTGGAACGGGCGGTCAAACTACTGGGGATGAAGACGGTCCGGTCCCTCGTCCTCTGCCATTCGTTGCCCGCTCTGCGCCTGCCCGGGGCCGACTGTCCGCTGCTGCGCCATTACTGGCAATCCTCGGTGACCGGAGCTGTGCTCGGCTGCGAACTGGCGCGATTCCTGCGCCAGCCGGATCCGGAAGATGTACTCGTAGCCGGCCTGCTGCGCGACTTGGGGATCTTGCTCTTGTACCCTCTGCAACCGAACCTGTATGACGAGATCCTGGCGCAGTCCGCGCTCGTGTTCGCCCGCCAGCAGTGCCCGTTAGAAGAAGAGCACCTGGGGCTCAATCATGCCGAAGTGAGTGCTTTCCTGCTTCGGCGCTGGCGCTTACCCGAGGAGATCACCGAGCCGATCCGCCTCCATCACCAGCCAGAGCCGGTGCAGGGTGCCTCGCG
>JBGQLF010001516.1:0-2509 GCA_041499985.1 Gemmataceae bacterium | reverse complement strand
TTCCCGGGTCAAGCTAGTCCCCGCGCTCGGGTGGGACGCACAGGTCCATGCCTGCGTATTCGGATCTGGAATCATCAGCCCGTACCAGGGAAAGTGCCCGTGCAGTTCCTCCCAGCGCGCTCCGCGCTCCCGGCGCGCGGCATAGATCCGGCGCAGTTCGTCCTGCGGGTAGGAGTCTTTCATCAGGTCGTAGCCCAACACGAATGAGCCGTCCCAACGTTCGAATCCAGGGTCCGGATCAAAGTATCTCCGGTACTTGGAATAGACCCATCCCAGGGCCGGCCGCCAATCCGCCGGATGCATTGAGATCAGCAAGCCGGTTTCGATGTCCTTGTTGCCGCGCACGCCGAGGTACTCCGAGCTGACCTGCAGGTAAGGAAGCTCGCGCGATGGATAGCTTCGGGAATTCCAGTGGAAATCCGCGGCCGCTCCGGTATTGTTGAGAAAGCGAACGCGGACCGAAGGGACCTCAAATGGAGACGTGAAGCTGACGGACCTCTTGTTTTGCAGGGAATAGAACACCAGCAAGGGGATCGTGGTGCGCCACCGCGCTTCCCCTACCGGCCCCGCGGTCGATTGTCCATACTCGATAGCGAACGGAGTGTAGGGCTTGACCTCGAACGGGGCGTCCGCAATGGGCGCCCATCCTTTGTATTGCCCCAACGGCAGCGGCGCGAACTGAATGACGCGTATGTTCCGGTCCGGACCCCGGGTCTTTCGAATCCGGACGTCCCATCGAAGATGGTCCGCATCCAGCCGGAACGTTTCCCGGACGACGAATTCGGCGCCCGGAAACAGCTTCTCCAACGACAGGCTGACCGCGTCCGCGCCGCCTGCGGTCTGGACGTTCACAATTTTGGGGCGCTGTCTCAGGTCTGAGAACTCGGTTTCTCTCAGTTCGTCAATCAAGGTCAATCCGGCAATCCGATGCCCCAGGCGAAAACCCTTCGGCAGGTTCGCATCCCCCGCCAGCGTGGCCGCTCCGATAACCTGATTGCAGTAATCTTCCTTGCTGATCTTGTCCACCAGGCGCTGGATCGTCCCGGTGGCCTTGCTGACGCCTATCTCCATGGATGCATTCCCGGCAATCCACAGCTCGCCCTCTTCTTTCCAGTACGGCTGGCCTGCCGGTTGGGAGGCACTAAAAGAGGCTGCGGCCAGCAACAGCAGGGCGATACAGATTCTTGTCAGTCGCATAGTGGAGATTCTCGAGAATCAATGCGCGATTCCGTGCTGGTGCATACGCCGATGCAATTCCGCCCGCGCCGCGGCAAGAACCTTGAGCACACGCTCGAATCTTTCGGCGTCCGGCCGGGTGGCAAAATCTCTGGCCCATGTTTCCGTGCCCTCGATCAGAGTCAGCATATAGGCCGCTGCTGGCGCGGAGAACGGCTCCTGTCCGGGTACAGTCACGTAAACCGCTGAAGTGTGCGCGGCGATGCGGCCGTCGCGAGCCTTCAAGCGCGACACACAACGGGCAGCAAGCCAGCCTGGTCCGGGAATCCGTGTTCGCTCGGCAAGACTCATCTCGCGGGCCCCGCGGCCCTCCTCACGAGAAGCCACGACGGTGCCGTTCCAGACAACCTCCAACCGGTGAATGGGAGCCCAGCTCCTGGCCTGAGCGCGGACTTCGACGGTTCCGCCTCCGGACCGCAACGCGATCTCTTCTCCTGGCGGGTGGCCGTCGGCCTGGAAGAACAATAGAGGACCCGAAGACATGAACGTGTTGCCTTTCCGGACGGCTTTGGCCCAGTTGGCGAAAGTGAATTCGTCCTGCCCGAGGTAGGCATAGCCGCGCTGGCTCCCGACGGGCACAAAGGCGCTCATTTTATCCGTGCCCCCGCACACCGGCAAACGGTAGCCGCAGTTCAGGTAGTGGTACCAGTCCAGGAAACGCAGGCTGTTGAAATGCTCGCTCGGGGCATCCGGCCGGATTTCCACGGCGTCGATCTTCCCCAAGACGATGTCCGCGGCGAGCTCACCCGTTGGGTAGGGAAAGTGCACCGCTACCACCAAGCCTTCCCGTTGACGGCAGGCGTCTGCCCATTCCGAGAGGCTGGTCCAAAGTGGGTCGCCGATGTAGCTTTCCCCAGGCCCGGCTGCGGACATCGGGTAGACGGGTGCGCCGCGACCACCCAGCAGCCCCAGATGACCCAGAATGTGGTTGCGATTCTCCGTGCCGACCGCGACCAATAGCTCTCCATCCTTCGATTTGAGCGGGCCCTGGCTCAAGTCGCCGACATTGGTGAACAGATCGCCCCACTGCGCGGCAAGCAGATTGATAAGGTTCAGCCCTTCGGCTTGCCCCTCCAGCACACTGGTGGATGGCGAGAGGAAGTGTACGTGGGAGTCGGCGCTCACCCAGCCTTGCGCCCGAAAATCGGCGAAGCGGGAGATCTGCAGGTTCACTTCCCGCTGCCCGGGATCGATCCTCAACCGGCTTCGGATGGGCTCGTACTCGAATCCCTTCGTCATCTCAACGTAGACTTCACCGACCGGGAGTTCGATC
>JBGQLF010001515.1:0-2509 GCA_041499985.1 Gemmataceae bacterium | reverse complement strand
CAAGTTTGCAACTTGCCGGTGGGCCTCGGCAAGTTGCAAACTTGCCGCCACAATGCTGCTACCCAGAACACAGCCGATCTGAACCAGGCCCGGATTTTGGCGCTTGTTTGTCCGAGAACGCTCCGCGCACCGGGATGAGCGGCGGACGCGTCCGTGTAGGGGGCAACGTAACCGCTTTAGCATCAACGAGAATTGGCAGGAAGGGAGGAAGAGCAGGGTCGTTGGTCATAGCTTCTCTCGACGCAACAGTGCCAAATCCAATCAAAGAAAGACACCACAATTCGATCAAACGGACAGGCGCTGCCTCGCTGGTCCCGGCGTCTACCCAATGTTCGGTATCTCAGAAAGTTAGAATTCCACGGCGGTATCGGCCTCGTTTGTCCGTCTAGACTGATGGAGGGCCGTCGCCATGACCGGGAACGCCTATCCAGACTCCGAGCAGCTTCTGAACCGCGCACGCGCCGGAGACGGAGCCGCGCTGGGAAGCCTGCTTGAGCTCTACCGGAATTACCTCGCGCTGCTGGCCCGGCTGCAAATCGGCCGGCGTCTCCAAGGAAAGATAGATCCGGCAGATATTGTGCAGGAGGCGTTTCTGAAGGCTCACAGTACCTTCAGCCAGTTTCGCGGGACCACCGAAGAGGAGCTGATCGGCTGGCTCCGTAAGATTCTTGCCTCGAAGCTGGTCGATCTGTTGCGCCATTACTATGGCGCCCATGCCCGAGACGTGCGGCTCGAGCGCGACCTCGCGGCCGAGATGGCCCGCTCTTCGCAGTTTTTGGACCGGGCGCTGGTGGCTCGTTCCAGCTCGCCCAGTCGTCAGGCGGTTCGCCGCGAGCAATCGGTTCTGCTGGCGGATGCCCTTGAGCAACTGCCGGAATCGTACCGAGAAGTGCTCATCCTGCACCACCTCGAGGAACTGCCTTTCCCCGAAGTTGCCAAGCGCATGAGCCGCACCGTGGATAGCGTCGAAAAGCTTTGGACGCGGGCCTTGGCCCGCTTGCGTCGCGCCCTGGGAGGTGCCGCATGAACCGCACGGAGGACTGGCGACGGAATGGTCCCGCTGCGGGACAAGGCCCCGAAAGCAATCCCGCAGCCTCCTCGGAAGATCCCCGCGTCGTCCGGGCTCTCCAAGAATACCGGGACGCCCTCAAAGCGGGGCAGAAGCCGGACCGGCAACTATTGCTGGCCAGCCATGCGGAGATCGCCACAGAACTAGCAGAATGTCTCGATGGCTTGGAGTTCATCCACTCGGCAGCGCCCCAACTTCAGGCCGATGTGGGACAACCCAGCATGTCGCCTGTCCTGCCGGAAGAAATTGGCCCCGGGGCCGTTCTCGGCAATTACGAGATTCTGCACGAGATCGGCCGGGGTGGAATGGGCGTGGTCTACAAGGCCAAGCAGCGAAGCCTCAATCGGATTGTCGCCCTCAAGATGGTGCTCGCCGGGCAATACGCTCCCCCCCTGGAGGTGCAGCGCCTGCGTGCCGAGGCCGAGGCGGCGGCCTACCTCGATCACCCGCATATCGTGCCGATCTACGAGATTGGCGAACATGCAGGCCGGCATTACTTCAGCATGAAGCTGATCGAAGGCAGCAACCTGGCCCAGCACACCGCGTGTTTCCGCAGCGATCCGCGTGCGGCCGCGGACCTGCTGGCCACGGTGGCGCGGGCCGTGCACTATGCCCATCAGCGGGGCATCCTGCACCGCGATCTGAAGCCGGCCAACATCCTGCTGGACGCCCAGGGCCGGCCGCACGTCACGGACTTCGGCCTGGCCAAGCGGATCGCAGCCGACGAAAGTCCAGGGCAGTCGCAGACGGGCGCCGTGGCGGGAACGCCGAGCTATATGGCTCCCGAGCAGGCGGCGGGCAAGCGGGGCCTGTCCACAGCAGCAGACGTCTACAGTCTCGGAGCCATCCTCTACGAGCTGCTCACCGGGCAGCCGCCCTTCCAAGGGGAGAGCACGCTGGCGACGTTGCGGCGGGTGCTGGAGGAGGAGCCGCTGAGACCGCGCTTGCTCGACCCCCACGTGGATAAGGACTTGGAGACGATCTGCCTGAAGTGTCTGGAAAAGGAGCCGGCGCAGCGCTATGGCTCGGCGGAGGCTCTGGCCGAGGACCTCGAGCGCTGGCTGGCCGGGGAGCCGATTCGAGCCCGGCGTGCCAATTCCTGGGAGAGGACCATCAAATGGGCCCGGCGCCAGCCGGCGGTCGCGTCGCTACTGCTAGTGAGCGCCCTGGCCCTGGTGGCGCTCATCACGGGCTTGGCCGTCAGTTACCTGGTGGTTTCCCACAAGCAGCAACAAACGGCGGACGCCTTATTAGCCCGCACCCAGGCGCTGGCGGAGCGGGAGCAAGCCCTCGAGCGGGAACGCGAAACGTCGTACTTCCAAACGATCGCCTTGGCCACTCCGGAGGCACTGGCCAACAACGTGCAGCGGGCCGACCGGCTCCTCGACGGCTGTCCTGCGGAATTCCGCAACTGGGAGTGGCACTATCTTAAGCGGCTCT
>JBGQLF010001514.1:0-2512 GCA_041499985.1 Gemmataceae bacterium | reverse complement strand
TGCCTCGTACCCGGTGACTTCCGCAACCCGAGCATGTTGCGGGCGCTGGCGCCGGCGACTACATCGCCGTCCAGGTGTGCTCCTGAGCCGTTTCCGACGGCCATGTAGGACTCGCAGACAACCTGCCCATCCAGACCTTCGAGGATCGAGAACGTCTCCAAAGCCTCATCGATTGCGTCTTGGATCACCCCTCGGCAGTACGAATTGACATGCGCGACATGGACTTTGTTCGAACCCAACAGCTTCGGCAGCTCGCGGACGCCCTCCAGGTGACTCCCGGTTTCGGTGGTCCCGAGGTGGAAGGCGATGTAAGCTCGCTCTTCATTGGCCACTTCGATTGCGTTCGAACTGCCTTCGGGCCCCAGCGAAGACAGCACCTTGGCGCCGATCGCCCCGTCCTCGAGGGCCTGCTTCAGTACCTTGCGCACCTCCGCCTTGTCCGGATTCGGGCCCGACAGATTGACGCGCTGGTTGAGATGGCAGAGGCCGGCCACGGTGAGGCCGACTGGTGTTGACTGGAGCGACTTCACCAGAGACTGAGGCTGGCAGGCGAGGTCGAGGGCGGTGGTTACGCCGGACTGCGCGACCATTCGCAGGCCCATGGCTCGAGGGATACCGTCACCCATTCCGCCTACATGGACATGCGTGTCGATTATCCCCGGTACGATGGTGAGCCCATCGAGCGGGATTGCTGTCTTCGCGCGCTCGGTTGGGAGCGAGGGCTCGATAGCCTCGATCTTGCCGTTCGCTATTCCAACGTCACGGATACCATGAACGCCGCTGGCGGGATCGACAACCCGAGCGCCGGTCAACAAGAGATCGTATTCCGCCATTTACTGCCTCCATCTTCCGCTTTGCGTCAGCGCCCCGGCGGGGTCAGGTTCGTACAAGGGATGTTGCGTTCGGAGTGTACAGGCCGCTCTCCGCGATGTTGACCACCGCGTATGGAACGCCGGCAAGTTTCGCTGCTTTTTCACCTCGCGAAGTCACCAGCAACGTCCCTCCGCGCGCCAGGTTGATCCCGTCCTTCATAATCAGTTGGCCGGCGTTGAAACTCATCACAGGCTTATCTTGAGTCAAATCGAGGACCGTGACGTCCGCGTCAGCTCCTGGCCCCAGGTGGCCCTTGTTCCACAAGCCCAGCATCGCTGCCGCATTGGACGATGCTTTCGACGCGAGTTCCTTGAGGGAAAGTGCCCCGTAGCGCACGAGGTTCATGCCCTTCTCGAGCAGGACGTTTCGTGGAAGAACACCGCCGTCGGTAGAGAGGGCGTCGACCGTGAACCTGCCATCGGGATCACGGCCGGTGGCGCACATGATGGTTGTGGTCGGACTGTTGACGGGGAAGCTGACGCTGATCTGGGTCCTTGCGGCTTCCCAGAGCCCCATTCCTTCCTCGCCGGAGACCAAAACCCCTCTGCCACCCCTCTCCACGACGACGGACGTAACCCCTTCGAGGATCGATTGCCTCAGCCCGACGCGCGTGGAAGGGTATCCGATTATCCGCAGGGAATCGCGAGAGTCGGTTGCAACTACCTCATCGCCCTCGCATTTTCCGTTGCAGCCGTTTGGCCGAGCCAGGTACGACTCAGACACGACCCGGCCCCTGATGCTGCGCAAGATGGTCAGTGTTTCGCGCACTTCGGAGGCTGCGTCTTCGAAGAGCCCTCTGCAATACGAGTTCACGTGGGCCACGTGCACGCGATTGTTGCCGAGGAGGGACGGCAATTCGCGCACTCCTTTTATGTTGCTGCCGGAGGCGCTGGTGCCCAGGTGAAACGCAACGTAAGCACGCTCTCTGTTGCAGAGATCGATGGCCGATGACGCCGCATCCGGCGTCAGCGAGATCCCCGCCCCGAGCACTTTGAAGCCAATAGCTCCGGCGTCGAGTGCGGCGTCCAGCAACGACTGAAGCTTTTCGCGCGACGGATTGTTGTTGCCATCCAGGGTGCCGGTGGTCGAAAGGCCGAAAAGGCCGGCGACGTTCAACCCGGCGCCATTCGCCTTCAGACTCTCGATAAGCCTCTCTGGGGTGCAGCTGAGATCCAGGGCGGTCACAATACCGCTTGCCGCCACCATCCGGTGGCCCACGGTGCGTTGAGTCCCGCCTGTGCCGGCGACATGAACGTGGGGATCGATTGCCCCGGGGATGACGACCTTGCCCGACAAATCTATGGCAGATGCGCCCTGGCTGGCCGGGATCTCATCCTCGACGGCTTCGACCAGGCCCGCGATTATGCCGATGTCTTTGACGGCCTCCACGCCGTTCACCGGATCGACCACCAACCCGCCGTTAAGGACGAGGTCATACCTGGTTCGGCCGGTCATCCGTCTATCCCCCCTGCGCACGTCTGTCGCTTTGCCTGACCGGGACGGCTCGAGTCCCTTCGACTCAAGAAGCTGCCCTCTTTGCTTCGTCCGTTATCCAGTAATGGACGAGCTGCTCGGTCTCGAACACGCTGGTGCTCCTAATGTTGAAAACACCAATGTTGCCGACCGTGGGCCAGCCGAT
>JBGQLF010001513.1:0-2519 GCA_041499985.1 Gemmataceae bacterium | reverse complement strand
GTTGCCATTCTCTGCCCCGCTGCCGAGGACGAAGTGCGCAAGCTCAGTGGACATCAAGGCTCGGTAATGGGGGTCGCCTTCGCACCGGACGGGAAACTTCTGGCAAGCTGTAGCCGAGATCGGACTGTCCAGCTTTGGAACGTGCAAAACGGTAAGCCGGAACGGCGCCTTACGGGCCACACCAAAGATGTTTACGCCGTCGCGTTCTCCCCGAAGGGGGATTTGTTAGCGAGCGCGAGCTGGGACAAATCCATAAAGCTGTGGGAGCCTCAGACCGGCAAGATGATTCGCTCGCTCATCGGACACAGTGACGGTTTGCGCTCGATCGCTTTCGCGCCCGACCAGAATACGCTTGCCAGCGGCAGTATGGACATGACCGTGCGCTTATGGGACTTGAAAACAGGCGAGTGCAAGCAAATCTTGACGGGGCACACGAAGCGGGTGATGTCTGTCAGGTATTCACCTGACGGGAATACGCTAGCCAGCGCAAGTTCGGACAAGACCGCGCGGTTGTGGGATGCGCACACCGGGCTCCTCAAACTTATCCTGGAAGGGCACACGGGCGGCCTGGAATGTCTCGCCTTTTCTCCTGACGGCGCCCTATTGGCCAGCAGCAGTCAAGATAACACGGTCCGGCTCTGGGAAGTCGCGACGGGAAAGGTGCGGCACATTCTCAGGGGACATCAAGGTGAAATCGACTCGGTGGCTTTCTCCCCCGACGGCAAGACGGTAGCAAGCGGCTGCAAAGACAAGTCGATCAAACTCTGGGATGCACAAGCCGGGCGCCTCCGCAGGACGCTGACCGGTCCGCACAACCGGCTTGAATCCCTGGCATTTTCGCCCGACGGAAGGATCCTGGCAAGCGGCAGCGGCGGCCCGGAGGCACTTGTCTGGCTTTGGCCAGTCGGCGAGTTGCTGAAACAAGGAGAGGACCCAAAGCGCACGCACCCGCTGGCGGCCCCCGGCACTAAGGTGCGCACCCAGCGTTTCGACCGCGATCCCGGCTGGGAGGGCCGCAATTATCGCCGCGTCGAGCCTCGGTCGATCCGCCAGGATTTTGGTTTCAGCGCCACGGCTCATGCTGGAGGCAAGCCTGGCGAAATGGGCGGGTTCATCGCGCCAGCAGCCGAGCCGGCGTTTTATGCCAAGCAGCTCCCCGTGCGCTCGTTTGAAGACCGACTCTCCGCCTCCGGCACGCTGGCGTGCACGGGGCAGGCGTTCCATGCCCTGATCGGCTTTTTCAATACCGGGACTCTAAATGAATGGCGAACCCCGAACACCATTGCCTTGCGCATTTCCGGCCGCGGCGACGTGTTCTACGCCTGGCTCGAATACGCCACCCAGACGTGGCGGGCGGGTGGCGACAAGCCACAGGGTTTTCCAACCGAGCGAGATCCCCGCTCCGGTCGCCAGCGGCTCAAGGGGTTCGCCTCCAAGGGCGTCGTACACCGGTGGACACTCCAGTACGATCCAGAAGGCCATAACGGACAGGGCCTGGTCACCGCCACCATTGACGGCATCAAGGCGGTGTGCAACTTGGCGGAGGGGCACAAGCAAGACGGCGCCCTGTTCAATCGCTTCGGCCTGCTCAACGTCATGAAATCGGCAGGTAGCGGTGGAGAAGTCTGGCTCGATGACATCACGATCAACGGGCAGCATGAGGAATTCAGTAAAGACCCTGGGTGGGAGGGATTCCAGAATCGGCGCACGTACTTGACCCGGATCGTCCGGCCGCGATTTGACTTCGGCTTCACTCCCACACATTTCGCCGGCGGTGCGGGTGCCGGAGAACTGGGCGGATTGATCTTCCGAGGCGATTGTCGTTACGCCGAGCGTATGGCCTATTATGGCGACCGTTTAGGCAATCTGAGTTTGGAAAAGCCGCTCCAAGCTTCAGGCAAGGTCTGTCTCCGCCGTGGAGTTACCGACAGTACGGTGCTGATCGGTTTCTTTCATTCCAAAGACGCCACCACGGTTACACCATCGCAGGCGTCCGGAATACCGAAGAGCTTTCTGGGCATTTCCACCGATGGCCCGAGCAGGGAAGGCTTCTATTTCGCTCCGATCTACCGTCTGAACGATGGTCGTCAAGGCCAGGTGAAAGGCAAACGGCCGCGCATCTACCCCGACGGCACAGCGCATGACTGGAGCATGGAATACGCTCCTGCAAACGCCGACGGCCGAGGCCAGATCATCGTAAGGCTGGACAATCAAACCGTCACGCTGGTCCTGAGCGAAGGACACAAAGCGGCTGGGTGCCGGTTCGACCGCTTTGGTTTGATCACTACATGGATCGACGGAAATAGCCAGACGATCTACTTTGATGACCTGACGTACACATGGGAGCAGGAATAGGCTGGTGAACCCAAAGACGTTCACCAAGGTTTGAGCTTGGCCGCTTTGCCGGTTTGCGTAGCAATCGTCTCCTTAACAGGGAGCCGCCCGTGTGGTCAAATTAGTGTGCGCCGTGCAAAGGCGTGCATTCTTCAGCGGGTGCGAATCCTGCCCGGCAACTGTCG
>JBGQLF010001512.1:0-2519 GCA_041499985.1 Gemmataceae bacterium | reverse complement strand
TCCCGCATCCTCGGGTCATCGTGCAGATCTGGGGATGAGTGACCGCGAGACGTGCCCACGGTGGAGCCGGATGGTGGAAATCTCCTTGTCCGGATCTGGGAGGGCCCCGGCTGGGCGACCGGCCGGGGCTACTCGACCTAGTCAGGTTGATCGTGCCGGTGACGCCCACGGCGATGGTGTTGTCGCCGGGGGTGCTATTGGCCTGGGTGATGCAGTAGCGCAAGTCGCCCTCCAGGCCCGTCCCCGTGCTATCGTCGCTGAGGCGATCCACGGTGTACATGGAGGGCAAGAGGCGATCTTCAAGGGATTCCAGACATGGCCGCAGACGCCTTCCCGAGCGAGCTGCCGTCTGCGGACACGGCATGCCGCGCCGGGATCGTTCCGTGACGGGGTAGCGGGAAGCGGAGCACAGAGAGCCGAGAATCGCGGGCGACCACATGGCAGGAAATTCCTTCAGAAAAAAAAGTCTTCACAAGTGTACGTTTCCCCTCGAGCCACTCCGGTCGCTTCGGTATTCTCCGCAAGGACTGGAACCGAGGAGCGGGACACTGCTTGCCGGATCGAGAGTCTCACCCAGAGCATCGCCTTCATCGGCGGCTCTACTGGGCGCAGGACCAATACGGATAGGTGTAGGTTCATCAATGAGCAGGCGCCCACTCTTGGTCTTGTTGTCCGGTTTGGTTACCCGAATGTCCTGGCCACAACTGGGGCAGACAAACTTCGCGTCAAACCGATCGCTAGGTGCTTCGAAGAGGAGTTGGCAAGATGGACAAGCAAAGCGAATCATGGGGCGAACCTCGGGTAATGTCCACCGGCTTGCGTTCGGAATTGCCGGCGGCTCGATCGAACTCTTTTACAAGTGGATACGATCGGATGCAAGCAAAAAAGCAGCGTATCTGTCAGTGGTCCCTGCGCACCTCAGCATAGCCCTGTACCTCCACGCCAGGATCCGCGAGAACGAAAGGACTTTTTCGCCCGCAAAACGCACGAAAAACCCCTAGAAAGCCAGCAGTTTATCTGTCAGTTGGTACCTTGCATGGGAGTTGAATCGGTCGCCAGGTCTCCTCGATGGGCTGGGGAGGGCAGGCCTAAGGTCGGCGGGAAGGTGTTGCAACTCCTTCTTGGGTCGCTCGGGGCGCCTGACGTCTCCTGTTGCCGGCGGCGCACGACGGGAAAAAGAGGGAACCGAATGGCTTCGTTCGATGAGTACTAAGAGAGCAGACCCTCTGGGGAGAGCACCTGATGGCAAATGAACCGGCGAACCCCGTGACCCCGTTCCTGCGCCCGAGCGCTGGTCCGCCTCCGGACCCCGACGTGGCCGACCCGCACCTCCTGGAGCGCTTCGTGACCGCAAAGGATGAGGCGGCGTTCGCGGCGCTGGTGCAGCGGCACGGGCCGATGGTGCTCGGCGTGTGCCGGCGCCTGCTGCACGACGCCCAGGAAGCCGAGGACGCCTTCCAGGCCACCTTCCTCGTGCTCGTCCAGAAGGCCCGGTCGATCGGCCGACCGGAGTTGCTGGGCCCCTGGCTTCACGGTGTGGCGTACCGCACCGCGGCCCGAGTGCGGCAGGCCGCCCGACGACGGGCACGCGAAAGGGAGCCGGCGGCCATGCCAAACGGTGACCCCGCGGTCGAAGTGGTGTGGCGTGAACTGCGCCAGGTGCTGGACGAGGAACTGGGCCGGCTGGCGCAGAAGTACCGCGTCCCGCTGGTGCTGTTCTACCTCGAGGGCAAGACGACCGAGGAGGTGGCCCGGCTGCTCGGGTGCCCGAAAGGAACCGTGCAGTCGCGGCTGGCGCGGGGGCGCGATCGGCTGCGCGACCAGCTCGTCCGCCGGGGGGTGGCCCTGTCGGTGGGGACGCTGGTCCTCGTGCTGGGGGAGAAAGCGGTGCCGGCGGCCGTGGCCGAAGGGGCGATCAAGGCCGCGGCGCTGACCGTGGCAGGGCAAGCGGCGGCCGGCGCTATCCCGGCGACCGTCGCCGCACTAACAAAGGGAGTGTTGCGAGCCATGTTGCTGAACAAGCTGAAGGTGGCAGGGGTGGTGCTGCTGGCCGTCACGGCCGCCGTGGCTGGCACGGGCGTGTGCGCCCGGCTGGCGCTGGCCGACAAGCCGGGCCTGGCCGGCAACGACGAGACTCCGCAAGACGAGGAGAGGATCCTGGGCACCTGGGCCCTCGTGTCCTCTGAGGAGGGAGGACAGAAAGCGCCGGAGCAGGTGATCCAAGAGGCAAAGGTGATCTTTGCCGCCGACGGCAAGATGACCGCGAAACAGGGAGCGAAAGAGCAGGAATTCACCTACCAACTGGACCCCGCCAAGAACCCCAAAGAGTTCAGTGGCACGAACGACAAAGGCCGGACGGTGCTCGGCATCTACAAACTCGACGGAGACACCCTGACGATATGCTTCGACAGGAGCGGAGCCCGACCGACCGAATTCGCTAGCAAGGAGGGCACCACGGTCGTTCTCGAAGTCCTCAAGCGCGAGAAGAAGTGACCGAAAACGCGCACGTGCGACGCGGG
>JBGQLF010001511.1:0-2524 GCA_041499985.1 Gemmataceae bacterium | reverse complement strand
CTTCTTGCTCGTTCCTCTTGGCCTCCGCGGCGTTGGCGTTGGCCTGTTGTTCGTGAGCCACGGCCACCTGCATCTGCCCGAACACGCCCGCGAAGCCAATCGCAGTCACCAGCACCACCGCCGCACTCAGGCCGGCGACCAGCGGGTTGCGCCGGCCCCAGCGCTCCAGCCGCTCCAGCGGGCCGATGCGCCGGGCCCGGATCGGCTCGTCCACCAGGTAGCGGCGCAGGTCCTCGGCCAGATCGTCCGCCGAGTCGTAACGCTGACGCGGGTCTTTCTCGATCGCTTTCATGAGGATAGTCTCCAGATCACGAGGAATACGGGGGTCCAGCGTGCGCAGCCGGGCCGGCTCCTGGTGGCCGATCTGCTCCGCCAGGTGCAAGCGATCCTTGCCATCGAAGGCCGGCCGCAGCACCAGCAGCTCATACAGCGTCAAGCCCAGGGCGTAGACATCGGCCCGGCTATCACACTCGCCGCGGAAGCGCTCCGGCGCCATGTACCGCACCGTGCCGACGAGATCGCCGGTGTCGGTCAGGGCCGGGTCTTGCGTCTTGACCAGGCCGAAGTCGCTGACCCAGGCGCTGCCGGCGCTGTCCAGCAACAGGTTCGACGGCTTGATGTCCCGATGGACAATGCCTCGGCCGTGGGCGTAGGCCAGGGCTTCGGCCACCTGAAGGCCCAGGCGGGCGATATTGCAGCAATAGAGCGGATAATCGGAGGCGACGAGCGACAGCTCCGACTGCCCGGGCAACGCCGCCGGCGACGGCGTGTCCGCGACCGGGCCCGCACTCGGGGGAGGCTCGCCCGGTTCCGGTTCCGCGTCGAGCGTGGCGTCCAGCGATCGCACCGGCTCGAACTGGCCGGTCAGCAGCGAGCGCCCGACGGCGCCGACAGCTGAGGCGGCGTCCGTGCCCGCGGTGCCCTCGGAGGCAGCCCGGAGCCGCTGGAGCTCCTGGATCACCACGTCGAGGGGCTGTCCCTGGATGTACTGCATGGCGTAGAAGAAGGTGTCCCCCTGCTGGCCGACCTCGAAGACCGGCACAATGTTGGTGTGATGGAGCTGGGCCGCCGCGCGCGACTCACGCCGGAAGCGCGCCAGCAGCTTGGCATCCCGGGCGGCCTCCACCGGCAGCACCTTCAGCGCCACCCGGCGGCCGAGCGAAATCTGCTCCGCTTCGTAGACCACGCCCATCCCCCCGCGGCCCACTTCGCGCAGCAGCCGAAAGTCACCCAGCGTTGCGCCTGCCGCCACCGCCGTCTCGCCTCCGGCCGCGGCCTGCCCCGGCCACGCGCCCACCTGGGCCGCTTCCGCCACCCGGCGCAGGGGGGAGGCCACCCCGTCGAACCGATCCTGATCGGCGAAGAACGCCGCCAGCTCCGCCGCCAGCTCGGGGTAATGCTCCAGCCACTCGCGCCGGTCCACGACCTGGCCGCCCTCCACCGCCTGCAAGTAGGCGAAGAGTACCTCATCCAGCAGTTGTTCCTGGTCACGCAATCCGGCAGATGCTTCACTCATGACACCCTCATTGTTCGTCCTCGGCCAACAGTTCCCGCAGGCGACTCAGGCCCCGACGCAACAGCCCAGCGACCGACGCCCCGCTCCGCCCCATTCGCCGAGCGACCTCCTCCACCGGCAGGCCGTGCAGATGTTTGAGGTCAATCGCCTCGCGCTGCGCCTCGGGCAGCCGGTCCAGGGCATCCGCCAGATACAACAGCCGCTCCTGCCGCTGGGCCTGCTCGTCGGGCGAGGACTGCTCGTCGGCCAGCCACGCTTCCAGTCGGGAGGAGGACTCGTCCAGGGCCTTTTCCAGCGACCGCTCCAGGGCTACATCCCGCCCTTCGGTGACGTAGCGGCGCACGGCGTCGGCCAGGTTGTGGGCCAGGATCTGGCGCAACCAGGCCGCGACCTCGGCGTCGGGCCGGCCGGCAATCCGGTCGCGGGCCTGGTGGGCCTCCAGCAGCGTCTGCTGGACCAAATCCGACGGATCGAGCTTGGCCCGCAGCCGGGGGTCCATCTGCATGCCAGCGAGGAGGCGAAGGTAGGCACGAAAGCGCTCCAGCACGTCGCCAGGGTCCAGGTCCCGGGTGGCCATGCGTCCTCCCAAGGTAAGAAGCGTGCCCGCGGCCGGAATCGACCGCGCGAAATTGCCATTTTTTGGTAGAAAGGAGGATGGTATCGCGGCGGCGAAGCCGGGAGCAAAGGAATTCCGGCATGGTTCGATCGGGGTGGCAGGCCCTGACGCACAGGGGTTCAAACCTTCAATCCGCCAGCCAGCGGAAGAAACGGTTCCTGGTAAATGCCACGCGGGAAGTTACCCTCAACATTAGGGTTAGGTTCCAGACCCGTGCAAGTAATCCATACCATCGTGGAGGCGCATTCCCCATGTGGGAGGAGCAAAAAAGTTCCCGCTTTCAACAACTACGTCAGCAGCAACAGGAACGTGTGCTCACCGAGGCTAAGCAGGCTGAGCTAGCTCTCCTGCTACAGGAACTCGAGGCCATGGAAGCCACTTATCTGACGGCG
>JBGQLF010001510.1:0-2526 GCA_041499985.1 Gemmataceae bacterium | reverse complement strand
GACCGCCAGGGCAACACGCTGTCGCCGCTGCTACGGCAGTTCTGGGACGGGGCTGAGGTGATCCAGACCCTGACCAAGAACAGCCCGGCCAAGGCCACCGGTGCCCATAACTCGACGATTGGCCATGTGACCGCCGAGGAGCTACGCCGCTATCTGTCGGCCACCGAGCAGGCCAACGGCTTCGGCAACCGCTTCCTCTGGCTCGCGGTGCAACGGTCCAAGAAGCTGCCCGAGGGCGGACAGCTCGCTGGACACACCCTCGACGCACTCCGGGCCAAGTTCGGCAAAGCCGTGGATTTTGCCCGGTCCCAGGGGGCTATCGGCTTCGATTGCGCAGGCCGGGACGCCTGGCACATCGCTTACGATTTCCTGTCGGAGGGCAAGCCAGGGCTGGCCGGCTGTATGCTGGCGCGGGCGGAGGCCCAGGTTCGCCGGCTGGCCTGCCTCTACGCCCTGCTGGACCTGTCACCCGTGGTCCGGGTCGAGCACCTGCAAGCGGCCCTGGCCTTATGGAAGTACTTCGAGGAAACCGTTCGCTACGTCTTCGGCAATTCACTGGGCGACCTGGTGGCGGATGACATCCTCCTCGCCTTGCAAGCCACTCCCGAGGGCCTCAGCCGGGAGGAAATCCGCAAGAACGTGTTTCAGGGGCACAAGAGTTCAGCGGCCATCGCCCGCGCCGTTGCTCTCCTGCAAGCGCTCAACTTGGCCCACTGCGAGGAGAAGAAAGACACCGGAGGCCGCCCCGAGACACGTTGGTACGCAGGTCCAAAGGCTGCGTGAAAAGCGTGGAAAGCGTGGAAACCTACTCGGCCCGGACCCTTTCCACGCTTTCCACGCTTTTCACGCTTTTCACAAGGTTTCTTGTCAAAGGAGAGTTCCATGGCCAAGAGTATCGTGTCCGTGCTGACCGCCCAGGTCAGCGAGTGCCGCAGCACCCTCGATCAGATTAGCCGGCTGCTCGCCAGGAGCGAGGGCTTCCTGATCCCGGCGGGGGAGCAAGCGTCTGCCGAGCTGGGAAGTGTGCTGGCGCGCCTGGCGAAGGTGCACAGTCGCCTGACCGAAAAACAGACGTCCATGAGTGATTAACAAGGTGCGACCGGGGGCCGGTGCCCCCTGGTCGTGTCGGTCGTGAAATCAATTTCCTTCCGTCCGGCCAAATCGGGGAGCTGGGCCTACGTGTGCACGTGTACGCACGCGCGTAGGCTGCCTTGATCTGCCTTGGTGATAGCATTGTCCCCCCCTGGTCGTCGCGGCGGTTCGGGACGACCAGGGGGGGAAGGGCTAACCGAGACGGGACATGGTTTCGACCGCGCGTTGCGTGTCCAGCCGGCCGTAGTGCTGCGTGGTGTTGACTGAGCGATGACCCAAGACGCAGCGGGCGGCCTCGGTGCTCACCTCCCGCTCGATGCGGTCCTTGCAGCCGTGGCGGAGCATGTAGGGGTGGAACTTCACGCCGGCCTTGGCGCAGGCCCGGGCCACCGCGTGGGCATAGCTCGTGTCGGAGTAGCACTTTCCCGGCTGGCGTTTCGGCTTCCGTTTCCGCTTGCGTGCCAACTGGCTCGGCGTCCGTGGTGTCTGGCGCTGGGCACGCCGTCGGGCATTCCGCTCGGCAACGGCCTGACGTGGTTGAAACAGGAATGCCGCGGGATCCTCGGGTCGCAGCCAGGGACGCAGCAGTTCGATGCACTGCGGTCCCAGGGGCACGATCTTGTCTGGCTGCTGTTCCCGCCAATCGTTTTTGTGCTCCGCGGGCCGATACTGCCAACACGACGGATTGCTCTGGTCGATGTCCGCGGTTCGCATGATCCGCACTTCGCAGCTACGCATGCCGGCCCACCACTGGAGCCGGAGCATGGTCGCCACAGGATACGGACAGTGTGGCCAAACGGCCTCGACCTGGTCCCAGCCCGCAGACTCCACCTTGGCAGTGTGCCGGACCTGTTTGCACTTTTTGGGCAATCCCTTCACCGTCTTGAGGGCATGCAGGGTGGACGGTGGCACCAACTCCTCCGACTCGGCCCACTGGAACAGGGTGCGGATGCGGGTGATGCGGCGGTTGATGACGTTGCGGCACCAGCTGATTGGTCGGCCACGCTTCTGGGCCTCGGCCTTCTCCTCCGCGGTCATCCAGCTGCCATCGATCATCGTCTGCCGGAGAACCTTGAGCTTCTTGGGGCCGAAGTCGGCCGCCGGCGTATCGCCATAGAGCCGGCGCAGCGGTCGCAGCGAGTAGCGGAAGTTATTCAGCTCGCGCTCGGATCGGTCCTGATGCACTTCGGCGTATTGGAAGAATGCAAGAATCACCTCATTCACGCTGCGAGCGCTGGCCGTCGCCTGGGGATCGTCCGGCGTGGTGGGCGGACGCCGACCTGCCGCCAGCCATTCGGCGATGCGGCGATGGTACTCGGTATGGCTCTCGGGGCTGTCATAGCGGCCGAGGTAATGATCGTGACCGTTGAGGGTGACGACGGCCTGATCCGACGGCTTGTGATGGCGGTACGAGGGCAGACGCTGAGACATGGG
>JBGQLF010001509.1:0-2531 GCA_041499985.1 Gemmataceae bacterium | reverse complement strand
TCACCGCCGTGTTCGAGGTGCCGTCCGTGATGTTGGCGATCGTCTCCTGCCGCATGCTCCGCTTCATCCCCCCTGCCATCACGGGATAGCCTGGAACCACATTGACCGTGTTGCTTTGGGTAACGACGTGCAAAACTCCCCGCCAGCCGTACGGTGGCGGAAGATACAGAGTGGCGTCGAAGACACTCGCATCCTGCGGCGCCGGTGGATCGCCATAGTACGCCATTTCCGCCAGGTCCCAGTAGTAGCCATCGACGGTCAGCGCGGCGGAGAATCCGGTTGACGTGGCACCGGCCAGCGCCTTGTAGGAACTCGGCGCGATGGGAGTGGTACCCAGGCTACCACCGGCCGGTATCTGGAGCGCGGTGGTGTTGATGTCGGAGGGGCAAGTGAACGTCTTCACGATCGTCTGCAGCACGGCCACGTTGCCCGGGTTAGTCTGGACCATCACCGGGTTCGGGACCCCGACCGCATTGCGATCGTAGCGCTTGTAGAGGTTGTCCTGCTCGATGTACGGCAGCAGCTCGATGCCCCAGGTTGTTATCCCGGGTTCGCCGTCGCCGCCGACATTCAAGGCGATCCATCCCGGCGGAAACTTCCCGTACGTGTCGTGGTGGTTATGCAGGGCCAAGCCGATCTGCTTGAGGTTGTTGGAGCAGCTCATGCGGTTCGCCGCCTCGCGGATCTTTTGGACCGCCGGCAAGAGCAGGCCGCTGAGGACGGCAATGATCGCAATGACGACCAGCAACTCGATCAAGGTAAAGCCACGACGAGACCGGAACATCAGACACCTCCCATGCAGGAGATGAAGAAACCAGGAGACAGGAGCAGCAGTGCGTGACGGGGCGCCATCGAAACGTTCGTCTCCTTCTTGACCTACACCGTCGTTGTTGGTTGTCAGTATCGTAGTGAGCGGGGATAAATGGTCGCAATGCAATTCCCGTCAATCCGATTGGATTTTTAGGACAGCAGACTCTGGACCCCGCAAGGTGCGACTGTACAGTAGTCGAGCACACAATGCGCGCATCGATGCCTCGGGACTTCGGCTCCACCGGTACCCAGCCATGCCCAAAACTCTTCATGTGGCCCTGCTCATCGAGACGTCACGGGCTTACGGACGTGGCCTGCTCCGGGGCGTCGCCCGCTACCTGCGGGAGCATCGACACCCTGGGCTTCTCTCCTTCCAGCCCCAGGGCCTGGGTGATCCGCCGCCGCACTGGCTGAAAACCTGGCACGGCAACGGGATTCTGGCCCGCATTGATAACCGCCCGATGGCCGAAGCCGTGCGTGCGACCGGTCTGCCCACGGTAAACCTGCGGAAAACGTTCCTCGACCTCTGTTTCCCCAGAGTGGGGATCGACGACCGGGCGGTGGTCCAGATGGCTTTCCAACACCTTTGGGACTGTGGGTTGCGGCACCTCGGGTTCTGTGGCCTGCCACGCGGCCACATCTGGATGGACGATCGGCGCGATCATTTCGAGCGAATCGTTCGGGCGACCGGGTGCACATGCGACATCTTCACGGCGCTCCCCCGGCGGCGCACGGCGCCGTGGGAACAGGAACAGCAGGCTCTGCCTCACTGGCTCCTCGGCTTACCACGGCCGGCCGGAATCATGGGGGGTAATGACGAATGGGGGCAGCGGGTGCTCGATGCGTGTCGGCGCGCCTGCATCTCTGTGCCCGACGAGATAGCGGTGATCGGCACAGACAACGACGAGTTCCTGTGCAACCTCTCGAGCCCGCCGCTGAGCAGTGTCGATTTGAACACGGAGCAGGTCGGGTACGAGGCTGCGGCCCTGCTGGCGCGCATGATGGCCGGCGAACCGGCGCCGACTCAGCCGGTCCTGTTGGCGTCTCGCGGCGTGGTACCTCGAACATCCACGGACATACTCGCCATCGAGGACCGAGAGCTCGCGGGGGTAATCCGCTTCATGCGCGACCATGCTTGTGACGGCCTACGGCTGAAGGAACTCTTGCACACAACCAGCCTATCGCGGCACACGCTGGAGCGTCGTCTGCGAGCGATTCTGGGCCGATCGCCCAAGGAAGAAATCCTGCGTGTCCAGATCCAAAGCGCCAAGGATCTCCTTACCGTGACCGATCTGCCGGCCTCTGCCATTGCGGAACGATGTGGGTTCAGTGATCCCTGCTCCTTCAACCGGATCTTCCATGCCAAGGTAGGGCTCCCTCCCGGCGCGTTTCGTCAGAAGCGGAGAAAAGGGCTTGCTTCCCCGGAGTAAGGCGGGAGAGCAATGACAGCGAATAGTTGCGACGCGTCGCAACTATCTCCAGAGCAGGCATTAGCTGCCCTGACCAAGCTCGATCAGGCGTACGCCGAGCTGGTGGGCGAGCACCCGCAGTAGCGTTGCGATGGAGTTGAGATTCCTGATCTCTGCCGCACTGGTGCTTCGTCGAAAAGCTCGTGAATCCCCGGTGTTTGTCGGTGCATCTAACTATGCATGAGCACCCTCAGCAAGTCGCCGCTGTCTGTCGCCCGCGCCGCCTTGGCGGTGGCTACCAAGGTGCTGCGG
>JBGQLF010001508.1:0-2540 GCA_041499985.1 Gemmataceae bacterium | reverse complement strand
CTGGCCCAGCGTTGGCTCAAGACAAAACAGAGCTACTTCCGCGCGAACCCAAAGCGGGTGTATTATCTGTCGATGGAGTTCCTCATCGGGCGCTCTTTGATCAATAACATCACCAACTTGATGGTCGATCCCCTCGTGCGGCAAGTGATGGAGCGCGAGGAGCTGAATCTGATGGAGCTAGTGGAAGCTGAGCCTGACGCCGGCCTGGGTAACGGCGGCCTGGGACGTCTGGCCGCTTGTTTCATCGATTCGATGGCCACGATGATGATTCCCGCTCACGGCTATGGCTTGCGGTATGAGTATGGCATGTTTCGTCAGGAAATCAAGGATGGTTACCAGGTCGAGAGCCCGGACAATTGGCTGCGCCGGCCTGACCCATGGGAAGCGGTACGCTACGCGGACACGGTGGAAATCAAGCTCAACGCCACCGTGAAGGTGCATCACGGTGTGCCGCAGTTGGTGCCCAACTTTCCAACCACGCTACGCGGCATCCCATATGACCGTCCGGTCGTCGGCTATGGCGGCAAGACCATTAACTCGCTACGATTGTGGGCGGCCGCGGCTCCCAGCTTCTTCGACCTAGGCGAGTTCAACCATGGCGATTTTTTCGGGTCGGTACATGATAAGGTCATGGCCGAGAACTTAACGCGCGTCCTCTACCCCAATGACTCGACTTCCGCCGGCCGCCATCTGCGCTTTGGCCAGGAATACTTCCTGGTCTCCTGCTCGCTTGCCGACATCGTGCGCCGCTTCCGCGAAAGCAACAACGACTGGCACGCCCTGCCCGACAAGGTCGCCATCCAACTCAACGACACGCACCCGTCCCTCGCGGTTGCCGAGCTGATGCGGATCCTCCTGGATGAGGCACACCTGGGCTGGGACGAGGCCTGGGACCTGACCGTGCGGACCCTCGCGTACACCAACCACACCCTGCTGCCCGAGGCCCTGGAGAAATGGCCTGTCGAGCTGTTCGAGCTGGTGCTGCCGCGGCAACTGGAAATCATTTATGAGATCAACCGCCGCTTTGTGCAGGAGGTCCGTACCCGCTATCCCGATGACAGCACGCGGGTGCAGCGCCTGAGCCTGATCGAGGAAGCGCCGGTGCGGCAGGTGCGCATGGCCCACCTGGCGATCGTCGGCACGCATAGCACCAACGGTGTCGCCGCCATCCATTCCGAACTGCTCCGCACGCGGCTGGTGAAGGATTTCGCGGACCTGTTTCCCGAGCGCTTCAACAACAAGACCAACGGCGTCACCCCGCGGCGCTGGCTACTCCTGACGAACCCGCCCCTGGCCAACTTGATCACGGAGACCCTCGGCGACGGCTGGATCACCGACCTGAGCCAGCTCCGCCAGCTTGTGCCCTTGGCCAAGGACAAGAGCTTCCGCGCCAACTTCCGCAAGGCCACGCGGGACGGCAAAGTGCGCTTTGCCAACTGGCTCAAGGCGAAGACGGGGCAAGTGGTCGATCCGGATTCGATCTTCGACAGCCAGGTCAAGCGCATTCACGAGTACAAGCGACAGCTGCTGAACGTCCTCCAGATCGTCGTCCAGTACAACCGCCTGCGCGCCAACCCGAACCTGGACGTACCGCCGCGGACCTGCTTTTTCGCCGGCAAGGCGGCACCGGCCTACAAGCTGGCCAAACTGATCATCAAGCTGATCAACAACGTCGCCGCCGTGATCGACGCCGATCCGGCGGTGCGCGGCCGGCTGAAGGTGCTGTTCCTGCCCGATTATAACGTGAGCCTGGCCGAGCGTCTCATCCCCGCCAGCGACGTGTCGGAGCAGATTTCCACGGCCGGCTACGAGGCCAGCGGCACCAGCAATATGAAATTCATGATGAACGGCGCCCTGACTGTCGGCACCCGCGATGGGGCCACCATCGAGATGGCCCAGGAAGCAGGGGAGGAGAACTTCTTCCTCTTCGGCTTGACGGCCGAAGAGGTGCAGAACAGCCGAGAGTGGTACAATCCCCACTGGCACTACGAGCACGAGCCGGAAACGCGCCAGGCCCTGGACTTGATCTTCTCGGGCCATTTCAGCAGCGCTGAGCCGGGCATCTTCGACCCGATCCGGGAGACCCTTCTGGTGCGAGGCGATTACTACCTGCACCTGGCGGACCTGACTTCCTACGTCCGGACGCAGGCTCGGGTCGCCGCTCTCTACGCGGACCCCGACGCCTGGGCAGGTAAAGCGATCCTAAACGTGGCCTACTCCGGCAAGTTCTCCAGCGACCGCGCCATCGCGGAATATGCCGCCGACATTTGGAAGGCGGGGCCGTGCCCGGTGACGTAGGAAGGCCTCAATCGCCGGCCCGCTGCCGATCTGCCAGCCGTTCGCCTCGTACGACGGGTAGTCCATCCGCCCTACGTTCTTCGAGTGGGCCTTGCCTAGGGCGTGTTGGAGTTGTTGCCGGGAGATGGGCTTGACCAGGTACGCGCTGGCGTCGAGCCGACTCCTGCACCCGCTGTTCTCTGGCCCCCTGGGTAGTCCGTTCGGGGCCGGCATCCCGGATCGAAACACCCTGGTCGTCTACT
>JBGQLF010001507.1:0-2547 GCA_041499985.1 Gemmataceae bacterium | reverse complement strand
CGTCGGCGTCGCGGCCAAGGTCGTTCCGACTTTGAATGGGGTCGATGTGCGCCGGTTGTCGCCGCTGTGGCTGCCGTTCGTCCTGATCAACGCCGGCTGCGCGCTGCGGGTTACGGCCCAGACTTTCACCGATTTCACCCCGGTTTCGTTCCCAATTGCCGGTGTCAGCGGGCTGCTGGAGGTTCTCGGTCTGGCGCTTTGGGGAGTCCACCTGTGGCGAATCATGGCCGGGCGGATCCGCACCTCCGAAGAGCCGTACCGGGACGAAGCGGCGCTCGATCCCGATGCTCCCATTGGCGCGACCCACCGGGTCGGCGACATTCTCGACCAGTATCCCGAGCTATTGAAGGTTTTCCTGGCCTTTGGTTTCCAACCACTGGCCAATCCTTTGTTGCGGCGTACGCTGGCCCGCCGTATCACGCTGGCCAAGGCCTGCCGCCTCGTGGGTCAAGATACCCAGGCACTCGTCGATGCCCTGAACACGGCACGCGATCCTCAGAACCCTCGCCGGTTGGCGCTGCCGGTTCTGTCGGTCAACGGAACCACGAACTGTTAGTCCCACCGCAGCGCCACGGGCTTGTCGTACCCATTTTGTGGAGGGAGATCCATGCAAGCGACGGATATTCTCATGAGCGAGCACCGCGTTATCGAGCAGGTGCTGGCCTGCTTGGAAAAAATGGCGAAGGAGTGCCTCGCCGAAGGCACGCTCGATTTGCGTGCTGCTCGCCAAGCGATCGACTTCTTCCAGACTTTTGCCGACCGATGCCATCACAGCAAGGAAGAACAGCAGCTGTTTCCGCTGCTGGAGGCCCACGGCTTCGCCTGCGAACACGGCCCCATTGGCCGGATGCTGTATGAGCATACGGTTGGCCGTCACTACTTGCGGGCCCTGGCCGATGCCGCGGAGGCCGCTGCGCCCGGTGATGAGAACAGTCTCTATCGCTTCGCGGACCAGGTGCGGTCCTATGTCTATTGGCTGCGCGAGCACATCGCCAAGGAAGATCAGCACCTGTTTCCGCTGGCGAACCGGGTCCTGACGGAGGCTGACCAGCAAGCCCTGTGGCGCTCCTTCGAAACGATGGAACACGATGACATGGGGACGGGCACACACGAGGTGTATTTGCAAATCGCCAACGAACTGGCGGACCGCTATGGCGTGCCGCAGGCCCATCCGGAAGACACTTCGGCCGCCGGCTGTACCGCGTGTGGCCACGGGGTCTCACGGTAGCCGCAGGCTTTGGACCCGCCGCTCCTGGATATAGTCCCGCTGTTGGAGTTCTGCCTTGTGGGTTAGGATTCCGATCCTGACCGTCAGGATCGGAATCCTAACCCACAAGGCAGAACTCGACTGGCTACGGTAGAACGACACGTCCGAGCGGACCGTAGAAGCGAGCGGTTCAGGTACACCCGCCCTGGACGAAATCGCACACTAGGCTCCTGCCTGGCCGAGGCCGCGCTTCGACGCGGCAACCGTCTCCCCCGGTCGTGACGCCAAGTGCAGAAACAGCAACGACTTCCAACAATTATCAGGCGATGCTGTTCTGCCGGCTACTTTGGCACGGGCCTTGCTGCTTTCGGGCCGTATGGTGAAGCAGAGCCCCGGCGCCTGCGGTCGCGGAGTCTCTTGAACCGCGGGCGCCCTTTTCCTACAGAGGTCTGTGATGTTGTGTAATCGTGAAGATGCGGCCCTGAAATTGGCGCAGCGGCTCAGCAACCGCTTGTATTGCGATCCGCTGGTGATGGCGATTCCGCGGGGCGGCGTCGTGATCGGAGCGGTGCTCGCCCGCGAGCTTGGGACCGACCTTGATGTCGTCCTCTCCCGCAAGCTCCGCGCGCCGGAGCAGCCGGAACTGGCCATCGGCGCCATCTCCGAGGCTGGCCATGTCTATCTCAACGAGCGCGAGGAAGAGCTGCTCGGCTCCCGCGATGCCTACCTGGGCGAGGAGCGGCGCCACCAGCTGGCTGAAATCGCCTGGCGGCAGAAGCTGTATCGCAGCGTGCGTCCCCCAGCGCCGGTGACGGGACGTTCGGTGATCGTTACCGACGACGGCATCGCCACGGGCGCGACCATGATGGCGGCTTTGCAAGTGATCCGGGCGCAGCATCCCTATGAGGTGATCGTCGCGGTGCCGGTCGCGCCTCTGGATCGGCTGGCGGACGTCCGCCGGGGCTGCGACGACCTGATTTGTTTGCTCACCCCCCGTCCGTTCTGGTCCATCGCCCAGTTCTACGAGGATTTTCCGCCGGTAGATGATGAGCAGGTCGTGGAGCTACTGCGTACCCACGGATTCGCGACGAAAATGGCCCAAACGCAGGAGTCTTGATTTTCCGAGCCACGCCGCACGCAACGAGCCACAGGCGTGCCTCCAGAAGGCTGTCCTTCCTGGCCCGCGCCTCGGGCTCGTTTACCCCTTCCCTCATTTCCCCGGCGGTATCCGGCCACAGGGGGATAGAGGGAACCAGCCCCCCTGTCAAGAGAAGCGCAGGGGGGAACGCGACCACCCTTGGGTAGTTGCCTCTTGGCTGGGGCGGTTCTGCTGCTGCTCT
>JBGQLF010001506.1:0-2547 GCA_041499985.1 Gemmataceae bacterium | reverse complement strand
GTTCCTTGGCTCGCGGTCGTGGCCGCCGCGGCTATTTTGGGCTGCCATCACGAATCGCCCCAACGGGGGCGGGTACACGGCACCGTAACCGTGGACGGCGTTCCGCTGGCCAAGGGTCAAATCCGGCTCTTCTCCCTTTCGGCAGGCGGCATCGGCAGCGACGGCGAAATCGTGGACGGTCAGTATGAGATCCCGGCCGCGCGCGGCCTGACGTCCGGGACCTATCGTGTCGAAATCGCTTCCGTGAAGCCAACGGGGCGGCGCGTGCGAGACCCAGACACCAATGCCCTGGTCGATGAAGTGGTGAACGTGCTCCCCGCCCGCTACCACTCCGCATCGGTGCTGCGGCTGACCTACGATCCAGGGAATGACCGGGCCGTTGACTTTGAGCTCAAGAAATGAGGGCGGTAAGGAAGGTAAAACCCAACAAAGGTACGTGAAGTTCCGCAGAGTTGCTCTCGCGCACGGCGGTTCCACAGGCTGTGAGTAGGGTACGAACGTCGCAGAATCGCGATTATGTTTAAGAGTTGATGTGTCTTTCTGCCGCCGAGGAAGAGGTCAGCAGCGACTGCTTCGGCCTACCTTTCTCCATGATTGGCAATAGGATACAGCATTGGGATGGCTCTTGCGCGGGCGCCCAGTTTCCGGTTCTTTCATGGAGGATACGATCGATGGTTCGCATCGCAAGCGGAGTCTTCATCCTGTTGCTGACGGTGCCGGCATCGTTGGCTCAGGACGCTCCCCAAGACAAACCGCCGCCAACGCCCGCCGAGCAATTCAAGGCCCTCGTGAACGAATCCAAAAAGGCCGAGCAGGCCTTCTGGAAAGCCTATCAGGAGGCCAAGACCCCCGAAGACAAACACAAGGTCGACAAGCAGTATCCCCAGCCGGAACAATTCGCCGGGCGTTTCCTGGAGCTGGCGGAGCAGCATTCCAGGGACCCTGCGGCACTCGATGCCCTGGTCTGGGTGATCATCCGCACGAGACATTTCGGCAGCAGCGCCAGCAACAGCGCGTGGAGCCGAGCTCTGGGGATTCTCGAGCGCGACCACCTCACCAGCGACCAGTTGGCCGTCGCACTCGAATGGCTGAGCGAGGCAGACCATCAGGCCAGTGAGACTTTCCTCCGCCAGGTGCTGGACCAGAACCCGAGCCACGAAGTGCAAGGCAAGGCTTGCTTGGCCTTGGCCCAATTTCTCCAGCGTCAGGCGAGGCTGTTCGAGCGTATGAAATCTCTGCCTCTCTTAGACCTTTCCGACATCGGCGTCGTGCTCCGTGAAGCACTCTTGCGCCAGGCGGCTGCCCGGCGGCTCCAAGAGAGTGAAGAACTCTTCGAGCGGGTCGTGGAGAAGTACGCCGAGGTCAAAGATGGCCGAGCCACGCTTAGCGCTCGGGCCAAAGCGGAGCTGTACCAGCGGCGGGGGACGCTCGCCCTGGGCAAGCCGGCTCCGGAGATCGAAGGGGAGGACATCGATGGCCAGCAATTCAAACTGAGCGACTATCGTGGGAAGGTGGTGCTGCTGGCTTTCTGGGGGCATTGGTGAATGCCGTGCCGGGCCATGTACCCCCACGAGCGGTCGCTCGTGAAAAAGTTCGAAGGCAGGCCGTTCGTTCTCCTCGGCGTCAACAGCGATCGGTATAAGGATGAGCTCAAGGAAGCGATGGCAGAGAATCAGATCACCTGGCGCTCCTGGTGGGACGGCGGCAGCCCGCGAGGTCCCATCGCCACGACGTGGAATGTGCGGTTTTGGCCGACGGTTTATGTCTTGGATGCCAAGGGCATCATTCGCTGCAAGGTCGGCGGCAATCGCGGCGATAAGGCCTTCGATGGAATCCTCGAACGCCTGGTAGCGGAAGCGGAAACCCAGGCGAAACAAGATTCGCCGAAGTGATCCAGTGCCGGTTTGGGTGGCCGGGACCGGAGCCTTGGGAAGCCCCGGCTTCGTGAACTTGCGCGAATTGTTCCGGCACACGGTTGCTCCACATCTATTCAAGAGTGCTAACGTCGCCTAATGGCGAGAAGCGGTTGGCGAGAAGGCTGAAGGTGTCGGCGACGAGGTTCCAGAGAGAGCCTGAAGGGGCAACGCGTCCAGAGGTCCGCAACAAGAGCAGCGGCGCCAGTCGGGAGCGTCTACTCTGGCAGGGAGATAGAAAACAGACCTACCGCCACCGGTTTAGTTCAATGTACCTACTGTCGTGCAAACCTCGGGAAAAACCGGCTGTTTCCGCACGTTTTGGCCCTGAAAGTCCCCGAAGTTTGCACGACATAAGGCTGGAGCGGCCCCAGCGAAAAGGAACAATTCACTCCTTCCTCCTTGTCACGCGAATCTGGATGCGCCGCGCGGCGACCTCGCCGTCTTCCTCTTTTCGTACAAAGTACAGCTCTGTAGTATGAATATCGCTGTGCCCGGCGACCTCGCATACCTCGTGCATCTGGGCCCCGTTGCGGATGGCATCGTTGATGGCGGTCTTGCGCAGCGAGTGAATGCCGATGCCGCGCTGGCCGAGCCGGTCGGGATCGATCCCTGCCGCCCGGCAGTATTTCTT
>JBGQLF010001505.1:0-2557 GCA_041499985.1 Gemmataceae bacterium | reverse complement strand
GGGTCGTTCATGACCAGACTCCAGGAACACAGCGCCAGGGGAGGACCGGACCGTTCCTGGTATCATCCCCAGATAGGGACGGAAACACAACCGGCAGCTGCAAAATAAGACTGATGATTACTCGGACAAATTCCTAGTGGTCGGCATACCTTCCCGCGCTGGCCATCCACAGCTACACGAGCGCTCCCTCAGCCGTCATTTCGGGCGCCTCACCGTAAACCTAGTTTGGCGCGAGGGGGCCCAGCCGGCATTTGCCCGCGACTTCTCCGAACTCCTGCAAACGCGGTTGCACCGCCCGGCAAGCATCTTGTGAGCCTCGAAAGCTGTCGCGGTCGGCCACGGCTGACGAAGGAGAGAGAGGGGGGCGGAGGCGTTGCGGAACACAACGCCTCTGGCTCGACCCCTTCAGGATAAGCCGCTGAGAATTCCTATTCGCGCTTCTCGGACCCCGGACTGTTCCGAGCAACCTCCTCGACTCGGCGAAAGACCCGCAGCAGATTGCCGCCCAGAATCTTGTGAATGTTCTCTTTCGAGTAGCCGCGATTGAGCAGCTCCTGCGTAATATACGGATAGCAGGAAACGTCTTCGAGCTGCTTGGGCACGTCGGTGATGCCGTCATAATCCGAGCCCAAACCCACATGATCCACGCCGGCCACTTTGACGATGTGGTCAATGTGATCGACCACCTGGTGCACGCTGCACGGGGGAATCGGGTGCTCGCGGTGCCAATCGCGTAACGCCGCGGCGAACTCCTTCTCGTCCGGATACTTCTTTCGCAGCTCGCGCATCACCTGGAACATCTCGCGCCGGGCACGCGCCGCCTCGGGCACGATGAACCCCGGATAGAAGTTCACCATGACGACGCCGCCGTTCTTGGTCACCAGACGCAGGACATCGTCGGGCACATTGCGCGGGTGCTGGGCCAAGGCGTAGGCGGAGGAATGCGAAGCAATGATCGGTGCCCGTGTCACCTTCAGCACGTGGTGCATGGTCTCGGCCGAGATGTGGGAAATATCCACCAGCATACCCAGGCGGTTCATCTCCAGTACCACCTGTTCGCCGAACGCGGTCAGGCCGTGATTCCGCGGCTCATCGGTCGCCGAGTCGGCCCAGTCGAGCGTCTCGGCGTGCGTCAGCGTCATGTAGCGGGCGCCGAGGGCGTACAGCATGCGCAGGACGCCGAGCGAGTTGTCAATGGAATGGCCGCCTTCGATGCCGATGAGCGAGGCGATCTTGCCCTGCTGGTGAATGCGTAAGATGTCGTCCACCGAGTAAGCCATGGCAAAGGTGTCTGGATACTGGCGAACCATGCGGTGAATGACATCGATCTGCTCCAGAGTCTGGCGGACAGCGGCACCGTCCTTCTTGGTCGCGGCCGGTACCCAGGCGGACCAGAATTGGGCGCCCACACCACCCTGGCGTAAACGGGGAATATCGGTGTGCAGGTTCTTTTGCGACTTGGCAATGTCCAGGCGGTTGAAGGCCAGGTCGGACCCCTTCCGCAGTGCCCAGGGCAGATCGTTATGGCCGTCGATCACGAGCGCTTCGCGGTGAATGCGCAACGCCTCCTCGGTCAGCTTCACGGGTTCGCGCGTCTTGACAGCACTTTGGGTGTCCGTTTTCTTCGCTTCGCCGTCCCCCTGGGCCAGCCCGTCCTCGAGGTGCAGCACACAGAGGCTCAGCAAGGCCAGCGATAAGGGCAGCCACAGCACCGCAGTTTTCATGACAGCTCTCCTGGGGAAGGATGCAGGACATTGTGGAAGCGTTCTGCGTGGACCCGGCGGGAGTCATGATCGCAGACCAACGGCAACGTTGCAAGCGGGTAGCGTCCTGGCTGCTTGTAGCTGCCAGGGGCCATGATATGACGCCGGCCGTCCTCCGTCGTCACGCGCCGTTTTGGCTGTGCGTCGGCGGTCTCGTCCTCCAGGGCACCGGCGCCGCCTCGGCAAGCAGGGTTGGCCCGACACCAGGAGCGAGTAGCACCGGCGGGCCGCGGCGGCAGGCGCGAGCTGGACGATGGACAATCCAGGAGATGAGCGTCAAACCGAGCAAGACGGCGCCGAGGTAGAAGCTGAAATGGTCCATCGCCAAACAGTGGGCCAGATCGTAGGTCTGCTGCAAGGTCGCCGCCAAGGACGCCGTGAGCTGGACTTCGCCCAGCTCCACTGCCGGGAGCGCATCGAGCAACCCGCGCTCGAGAGGCCCCTTCGGAGAGGGTTCCAGGATCAACCGCCCGGGACCACCCCGGGCTCCGAAATCGGGCAGGTGGATTCGCTCGAGGATGGCCGGCTCGACAGCGGGTGGCGGCTGTTCAGCGCGCGGCTTGGGCGGTTCTGCTGGCTGATCGCCATCCCCTCTTGGGGGCTTCTTTTCGTCAGGTTTGGCCTGTCCGCCGGAGCCTTGAACGGGTGCCGGTGGTGCCAGCAGAACAGCAGGCCCGAGCACAGGCGGTCCGCCTTGGGGTGCCTCCGGCGGAAGTGCATTCTTGCCAGGCTCCTGCGGAGCTAGAGCCGGTGGCACCGGTTGACCGTTGGCAGGCAGGGCGGCCCCGATCCCC
>JBGQLF010001504.1:0-2559 GCA_041499985.1 Gemmataceae bacterium | reverse complement strand
CGGTCGACGACCACTACCAGATGGACGTGCCTGCACTCCGCGCGGCCGTGACCGCCGATCGCGCTGCGGGAAAGCGTCCGTTCTGTGTGGCGGCCAGCGCCGGCACCGTCAATACAGGAGCGCTGGATCCGCTCGAGGAACTCGCGGACTTCTGTGCCCAACACGATCTCTGGCTGCACGTAGACGGGGCCTATGGAGCCGTCGGCGTGCTGGACCCCGAGTTGGCGCCCCGTTATGCCGGCATGGCCCGGGCCCAGTCCTTGGCGTTGGACCCGCACAAGTGGCTCTGTGTGCCGGTGGAGTGTGGTTGTGCGCTCCTGGGGGATGGGAGACTTCTGCGTGAGGCCTTCAGCCTGGTGCCACCCTACCTGCGGACCGAGGAGGGGAAAGGTTTTGGGGGACTGCCCTGGTTCTCCGAATACGGTTTTCAGCAAAGCCGCGGCTTTCGCGCCTTGAAGCTGTGGATGCTCTTGCAACATGCCGGCCGTGCCCACCTGTCAGCTCTGATAAGGCACCATGTGGCCTTGGCCCGGCAGCTCGCTTCGCTCATTGATGCCGCCCCCGATCTGGAGCGTCTGGCCCCCGTGGAACTTTCCGTCGTCTGTTTTCGCTACGCCCCGGTCGAACTGCGCGCCGAGGACGCACGACTCAACACCCTGAACAAGGCGGTCCTGGAGAAAGTGCAAGCGGGAGGTGAAGTCTTTGTCTCGGGAACGGTTCTCCGCGGCCGATTCGCTCTGCGTGCCTGCGTGCTGCACTACGCAACCACCGCGGAGGACATCCAGGTTCTGGTCGAAGTCGTACGCCGGATGGGAGCCCAAGAAGCTGCTCAACCCTCCGGGTAGAGCCTGAGCGGCGGATTGCCGGTCGGCGGATGGTGGTCGGAAAGCGATTGGCGGAAAAACTGTACGCGGGGGCCGGCTTCCCTGCACTATCAGGGTAGAGTAGGCGAGACGTTGCCCCCGGAGCCAAGTCCATGGCCAGCCGAACCCGCACGACCGTCCTGCAACACCTGCGCAAGCTCTTGCGCCCCAAGCCAACTGAGTCCCTGAGCGACGGCCAGTTGCTGGAACGTTTCCTGCTTCACCAGGAAGAACAAGCCTTTGAAACGCTCCTCCAGCGCCACGGTCCGATGGTGCTGGGGCTGTGCCGGCGCCTTCTGCATAACGCCGCCGACGCCGACGACGCCTTTCAAGCAACGTTTCTCGTACTGGTGAACAAGGCCGGTTCGATTGCCAAACGCGAGTCGGTTGGAAGCTGGCTGTATGGAGTCGCCTACCGCATCGCTCTGCGGGCACGGGCCCAGCTCGTCCGACAGCGTGCCCGGGAAACGCCGATGGCCGACGTCCCCGAGGTGGCGCACCCGGAACCAGCCTCGCGGAGTGAGTGGTGGCCGGCGCTGGATGCCGAGTTGGCACGGTTGCCGGAGAAATACCGGGCGCCGATGGTGCTCTGCTATTTGCAAGGCTACACCAATGTCGAAGCTGCCCGGCTCCTGCGTTGGCGGACCGGTACGCTTCACGGCCGACTGGCGCGGGCCCGCGAACTGCTGCGCCGGCGGCTGATCCGCCAGGGGGTGACACTTGGGTGCAGCCTGCTCGCGGCCACGGTCCTACCCCAACTCGCGACAGCGGCGCTACCCACCGGCCTCATCATGGGTACCGTGCGGACCGCGGCACTCGTTGCGACCGGTCACGCCACGGTGCCGGGCCTGATCTCGGCGCCCGTCGCAGTATTGGTGCAGGGGACGTTGCGCGCCATGTTCGTCAGGAACCTCCAGATCGCCGTTACGTCTCTGCTGGTGATGGGAATGGCTGCCCTGGGGGTGGGCGCGCTCACGCTCTCGCCTGGGTCCTATCCGGGAGCGGAGAGGTTCGGCTCTGTGGTGCTGTTCCCGGCCCCCGAACCGAAAGGGCAAGCGAAGGGTCGGCCGCAGCCGGATGTCGTGCCGGCATGGATCGTCCGCGGGTGTGTGCTGGATCACGACGGCCAGCCTGTCGCTGCGGCCCGGGTCGCCCTGATCGCCCGGCTGCATTTGCTTCCGGGTGAGCCGTATCCGCCTGCCGCACGAACGGTCATCACGGGTCAAGCAGACACCGCCGGTCGGTTTGAGCTGCTTGTGCCCCCGGCGATTGTGCAACGTCGGATCTGGATCAATGTGGTTGCAGGCAGTCCAGGATATGGCCTCGGCTGGCAAAGACTCGATTCGGCCGGACCGCCTGCCGAGACGCTGGTCCAGTTGCACCCGGAGCGTGTCCTGCGCGGACGGTTGGTCGATCTCCAGGGCCAGCCCGCCGCGGGCGTCGAGGTCCATGTCAAGCGCCTTCGGAACGCCGGTGCGGAAGAACCCGAATGGAACAACCTTCAGGAGCCGGACAATCGGCCGCCCTTCTGGCCGGAGCCGGTAACGACCGATGCGCAAGGCAGTTTTGTAGTGCGCGGGCTGGCACGCACCGCAGCCGGCACTCTGGAGGTACGCCACGAACAGTTTACGCCCCAAGAGATCAAATTAGAGGATGAAGCGGCGAATCAGCCGGCTGCCGAGAGGATCCACTCTCT
>JBGQLF010001503.1:0-2573 GCA_041499985.1 Gemmataceae bacterium | reverse complement strand
ATTGCGGCGGGTCTGGACTCGTGGGCGTCGGTCCAAGAAAGGGGGACAAACGTGACGAACACGTAGACGCTCCCATAAGACGAGGTTGAGAAGCGTATGCCGTTCATTAGAACCACGCAGCGGATGGGCGTGGTGAAGGGCCTGCTCAAGGGCATTGAGGTGAGCCTGGAGGTCAAATTCGGTGCAGAAGGTTTGGAGCTACTGCCGGAAATCCGAGAGCTCCAAGACCATGAAGTCCTTGACGCTGTTCTTGAAGCGATCAAAACGGCCGCCACCCCGGACGCGGTGCGGCGGGTCTGGACTCGTGGGCGTCGGTCCAAGAAAGGTCGGCGGACGTGATAGCAACCTGGCAAGGCAAAGAAGTAGGAGTTGCAGCGCCTCGCCCGCGTGGCCGTGGCTTGCGCAGAGGTGCCGTGGTATCATCCGAGGGGTGGAGACCGGTCGAACCTTTCCTGGCACTGCGCGGAGTTCCGTGATGAAGAGTCCTTTCCCCGGCATGGATCCCTATCTCGAAGATCCAGCGTTTTGGCCGGAGTTTCACCATAAATTCATCAACTACTGGCAAGAGCACATTGCGGAGTTGTTGCCGGACCATTATGAAGCCCGGTTAGACGAGAACATTTATCTCGTGGAGGGCGTGCTCCAGACCAGGAAGCGGACCGGCCCTGACCTGGCTGTCTATCAGTCCAGGCGCCGCAAAGCAACGGCCAGCACGATTGGCGTGGGCACGGCAACGCTTGCTCCCGTGTCGATCCCCCTGATGATTCTGGAGGAACAGCGCCAAGGCTTTGTCAAGTTGCTTCACAGACCGAGCCGGAAGGTGGTCGCTGTGTTGGAGTTGCTTTCCCCCGCCAACAAGAATGAGCCGAATCGGCGGGAATACCTTGCCAAGCGCAACTCGCTCCTGGGCCAGAAGGTGCATGTCGTGGAACTCGATTTGCTGCTGGGGGGCCAGCGCGTTCCGTTGGCGGAACCCCTCCCCGAGGGCGATTACTTTTACCTTGTGAGCCGTGGGGACCAACGTCCCCAATGCGATGTCTACGCCTGGAACCTGGCGGATGTCTTGCCGACCGTTCCGGTCCCTTTGCTGGCGCCCGATGCCGACCTGCTCTGCGATTTGGCGGCGGTCTTCACAACGACCTATGAACGAGGCCGCTATAGGAAGGCCATTGAATATGGGAAGGCTCCTCCCGTGCCACTGAGCGCTCCGCGCAAGCAATGGGTGCGCCGACAGGTTCGCGCCGCTGCACGGCTGTAGGGTGGGCACGGCCCACCCAGAGCCCCGGCGGTGGGCCGTGCCCACCCTACTTTCTCCGTGAAATCCGTGGTCTTCTGGTTCGTCGCTCGATCACTCCTTGATCAGCTTCTGGAAATCCGGTCGATCCCGCATGGACTTGGGGAAAGCCTTGTCGCTTTCGATCAACTCGATCATGTTCGGACCGGCTCCTGCGCGTCTCCACAGCTCCACGGCGCGTTGCAGTGAATCCATGGCCGTGTCCTGGTATTGGGTCGCACGGCCCGCGTCGGATTGAGACAGAGTAGCGTAAATGCAGGCTATGGTGTGGAAGACGAGGGGATCGTCCGGAGCGTGCAGCAAGGCCTGGAGCGCGGCCCGTTGCGCCTCTTCGGGCGCCTTCTGATGGGCATGGACGTAGCCTAATCCAGTCTGGGCCTCGGCATTCTTGGGATCCGCCCGGACCACATGGGCAAAATCGGCCATCGCTTGGTCCCACTGTTCGCGCTCGGCATAGGCCCAGGCACGGTTGTTCCGCAGGTTGGTGTCTTTGGGGGCCTGTTCGAGCCCCTGGGAATAGACTCCGAGGGCCTGGTCGGGGCGACGCAAGTGTTTCCCCAGGACGGCGCCCAGGTCATCAAACAGTTCCGCCGATCGGCCACCCAGCTTGTAGGCATTCGCCAGTTCTAGGAGTGCTAATTCGGCGCATTTTATCTGCTGGGTTGGTGGCAAGTCCGGGATGAAAAGGCGGAGGAGCCGGCCACGCAGCTCGTACGCCGCCGCGCCGTGGCGATCAAACGGCCTGCCATCGGCCAGAAAGGCATTGAGATTCTCCAAAGCCGGGGCTTCCTGTCCTTGCGCAAGATAGACTTGCGACCGCAGCAGGTGCACATACCCAAAGCGCGGGTCTTCCGTTGCGACGAGGTCAAAATCCGCCAGGGCTTTGGGGTAATCACGGCGCTTCAAGTAGAGCTGGCCGCGGTAGTAAGCGGCCTCCAGGAGCCTCTTCTCCTCGGGAGCCTGCAAGACCGCTTCGAATTCCGTGAGGGCCTTCTCCTCCTGATTGTCCAGCCAGTAGGCCACACCGAGGTTCAAGCGCGCCGGCAGAAAATCGGGTTGCAGTTCCAGAGCTTTGCGCAGATCCTGCTCCGCTTCCGGCAGACGTTTGAGGAGGGCCAACGCGAGTCCGCGAGTGCTATATCTGGGCTTTCGCAGATTTCTGGCTGATCAAGCTGCGAGATTTGCCCAGTTTTTCAGGGTTTTCGCCATCTCTCGTAGTTCGGCCTCATTGGCGGAGTTGGGGTCAATTGTCGCATCCAGTATGGCCCGACGTAACACT
>JBGQLF010001502.1:0-2578 GCA_041499985.1 Gemmataceae bacterium | reverse complement strand
TTGGGGCGCTATTTTTCCAATTTGGGGTTTTTTTTTGGTATTTTTCAACCCGCCCCGCCACATTCTGTTAGAGCCTCTCAGGACCGCGCCGCAGCCCCGGCCTGGGCGAAGTACTCGTCCGAGGCGAGGATCGCCTCGCACACCGACGCTGGCGTAATCTGACCATTGTGGTATTGCGTCAGCCAGGATTGCTGGGCGGCCGGGTCCAAAGGGCGGTGCAAGAACTGGGTATAGCCGTTGTTCAGCACGTTCACGAAGGCTTCATCGGAAGTCAGGATCGTCTGGGCCACCGCATCCCGGCTGACCCCAGTCTGCAACTGCTGGGTAAAGGCGGCCAATCCCGTTGCGTCGATCGACCTGCCAAGCACATCGGCAAAGAGCCCATCGAGGTAGGAATTGTTGTCGGGATGGCTCAGTTGATATTCGCCGGACGCCAGGAGCTGGCGGGCCACACTCGTTTCGCTGGTTCCATTTAAGAGAGCGTTAATCCAGAAGGTTCGTCCTCCCGCGTCGGCGTTGCGGTGCAGGAAGATCTGGTATAACCGGTCCACCTGCACCCCCCGATGCTCCGCCGAGAGATAGATGCTCTGAACCACCTGGGCACGCCCAGCGCCGTTTTGCAGTTGCGGCACCCAGGTGCTGAAACCCGCCAGGTCGCAGGCTCGATTGAGCAGGTTGCGATACAGCCCATCCACGAAAATTACCTGCGCCATCGTATTGGGATCGAGGGTGCTCTGTCCCGGCGAGGCCAGGAACTGGAGCTTGCTCAGAATCGGCAGCTCCTGCGGCCGGGCCATCGGCGCATTGCTGACACTGAAGGCACTGGCTAGAACCATGGTGGTCACTTTGGGCGGCGTCAATTCGCCGAAATTGTAGTTGACCCCGGCCACGCTGGGCATCAGCGCGATGTTGGCGAACTGATCGTTGCCCACTGTCCCCCCGGCGGAACCGAGCGTGTCTTTGCCATCCTTGTAGTCCTTGGGCGGCGTCTCGCTGAGCATGTAGGTGCCCGGACGCAGATTCGCGAAACTGTAGCTGCCGTCGGCCGCGGTCGTCTGGGTCTGCTGCACGGCACCCAGATCGTTGTTCCCGGACAATGTCACGGTAACTCCGGCCAGCCCGGATTCGCCCGATTCCTTGATGCCGTTGTTATTGAGGTCCAGGTACACGAACCCTGCCAGGCTGGCCGGCAGGACTTCGCCGAAGTCGTTGTTCACCAAATCGTTCGTAGCCAGGGTGACCATGATGGCATCGGTGCCGACGCTGCCGGCCAGGACGGTCCCGTTCTGGGATTCCTTGCCGTCCAGGAAGCCGGAGGGTTCCGCCGTCTGCACGATGGTGTACTTGCCAGGGCGCAGATAATTGCTGGGAGTATAGGAATAGCTGACCGAGACCTGGCCCGTGGCGGTGGTATTGATCTGGGTCAGGAGGTTGCCGGCCCCACTGGCGGCGGAGGTGGCTTTGGCGGATTCCGTGAAGGTGATCCGCCCAGTGCCCAGGAAGAGGGCCAGGTCCGCAGCTGTCGTCAACGTCACCGAGTTCGAGCCGGTGGCAGTCTGCGGGCCAAAATCGGTGCCACTGGTGCCGCCGAAGTCGCTGATGCCGTCGTAGGCGGTGGCGCTAAAGGTCTTACTCGCCGAGCTGCTCGTCACCACCGCGGGCACGTTGGCGGCCGACAGCGTCAAGGTCCCGGAGACCGTGGCCGTGATCGTGGACGGGGCCCCATCGAGACTTTCCACTTTGATTTGGCTGGTGACGGAACCGCTATTGACGATCTTCACACTGGTGAGTGTCCCCTGTGCAGGATCGAACTGCGGTAGTGTCTGGAGCCGACTCCAATCGGTGGACTGAGCCGGAAAGGCGGCCGTCTGCGTCAGCGTCGTGGGCGCGGTGCTGATGGTGCTGTCGACGTTGAACTCATAGTAGCCATTGGCATCGGTCACCGCGGTGCCAACGACGACGTTGGCCGAATTGTGCAGCTCGAGCGCGCTGTTGGCGATCGGGTGTTCGCCCGCATCGAAGAGACCGTTGTTGTTCGCATCGTTGAACACATGGCCGCTGATCACATTGCCGTTCGGTAGGGTGCGATCTTCCAGGCGTTCCAGATGCAAACCGGCCGGGGTTCGTCCGCCTGGGAGCAATCGCCGCGACGTGGCCCGGCGGCGCGCAGGGTGGACGCAGGAGAAGAAGGAAAACAGCTTCATGACGATGCGCTCCACTAGCTTCAGGGCGCGCGCACTTCTTCCGCCCGGACGGCCATACGAAGTCGAGGACTCGGTCCTGCGTCTTCGCATGTGGGGAGCAGAGCGACCGGAGACAAGCGGCACGGGGAAAGGGTTAACCCGGTGCAGAAGTGCCTGGGCGCCGAAGAACCGTTTGGGTCTGGGGTGGCGGCCTCCGCGAGCTCCATCCCACCCCCATCAGGAGGGGCCGCTTATAGCGGACCCGGCGGCGCCTCTCAAGAGCAATTCGATTTGCCGGGCGAGGTTTCGCTGCAAAGAGCTGTTTAGTGTCGGTCCACGCAATAACTTGATCCTTGACGAGCCCATGACAGTGTAGGGTGGCACGCCCTGAGTCT
>JBGQLF010001501.1:0-2582 GCA_041499985.1 Gemmataceae bacterium | reverse complement strand
GTGATGATTGGCTGCTTCGCAGTCATGAACCTGTCGTTTGTCTCCGCCATGGCCGAGGGCACCGCCGCCAACGCCATATTACTACAATATACAGCCCCAATGTGGATGTATGGGATCAGCGTCTGGGGACTCGGCGAGCCGGCCGATCGGCGAAGCTCGATCGCTCTGCTGATCGGCTTGCTCGGCATCGCCATCATTATCTGGGGTGGCTGGCAGGACGCTCAATTGCGTGTGGTCGCGATTGCGCTGACGAGCGGCGTAACGTACGCGGGGGTGGTGCTGTGTTTGCGTGTGCTGCGTGCCGCTTCGGCGCGTTGGCTCACCGTGCTGAACCACTTGTGCAGCGCCGTGGTGCTGGTGCCTTACCTGATCTACTCTCTGCCCCAGACGCCGACGGGCGAGCAACTGGTTATCCTCTTTCTCTTCGGCGCGGTGCAGATGGCTTTGCCTTACTGGCTCATGGCACGGGGTCTGCGTGTCGTGAGCCCCCAGGAGGCCGGCACGATCACACTCCTGGAGCCGATCCTGAACCCGGTCTGGGCCTACCTGGTCGCCCCCGAGACGGAACGACCCTCCGCGTTCACGCTGGCGGGGGGAGCCTTTATCCTGGGCGCGCTGGCCTGGCGCTATTGGCCGTTGGGTAAGCGGTTTCCTACGCGCTCTGGGTGAGGCTGTCCGTTTCTTCTCCCCTCGTTGCGCTGCGTGCGGCCCTGATCACCTTAGCGTCCTGCTTTCACGGCCGAATCGCCGCGATAGCGGTGGCCCGGCGCGCAGGGTCGCCATCAATCCAGTCGAGCAGAGCCAGCGCAGCCGTGGCGTCCTGGATCGCATCCTGTGCCGCGGACGCCGACTGGAACTTGACCAACGCGGTCATGTTGTAGCTGGCATCGTTGCGCAGCCGGACCAAATCGTCGAGCGCGTCGCCAATACTTTTCAGATCTACATCTGAGGAATAGGTGAGCCGAAGACGAACCCAGGCATGCACGTTATCCCGGCGCGACATTGCAAAGCCCCAACGCAGCAGGGCATCCCGGCATTCCAGGAACAGGCCGTAGTAGGCATGGATCGCGGCTCCGCGCCAATGGAACTCCGTCCCCCCGGCTACGACTTCGCGGGCCAGATCCAAAAACCCTCTACCGGCCATGGCTGTTAGTGTACGTGAAGAGCAAACTGAAGTGTCGGTACACGTCGGGGGAGAAAGTCCGGATCTTCCAGTCGCGGAACTCCCATGTGGTCCGGTCCCCGGGATTCCGGGATGCAAAATCACGAGTGGCCTGAAGGATGACCGCCATCTCGTCGCCGGTGTCGTAGGGGGGGTGCAACTCCACGGTGATGTGCAGCAGACCCGGGATCGTCTGGCAAGCGTGTCGGAGCATCTGTTCCAGCTCCGCTTGCAGGCCCAACTCCGCGACGTGAGTGGCCGCTTCGGGGGTCACCGTCACCGGGAGAGCGGAGAGCATGTCCATTGAGGACTCCTGACAAGCACCGGGCACACCACAGTCTCTCGATTCTATCACGCCAACTCCTGGCGGCAAAGAGTCCTGGAAAGGCAGCAGCCAAGACACACGCGTCGAGGCATCCTCTGGCGACGGGCGCTAGGTCGGCGGCGAGGCCACAGCGGCCGGATCACGCAACGCTTCGGCCACCTCTGCCAACGCCTGGTCCGGCAGCACAAAGGAATTCGCCATCCGGGCGCGGCCGTCGTTGAGCACGTCGGGGAAGCGACGGCCGGGCAGCACCGCCACGGCGAAGATCTTCTGCACCGCGTCCTCGAACTTCAGGTACGCCACCGTTTGCCCGCTGACGATGTCGAGCACCCATACGCCGCACAACCGCTCCGGCAGTTCGGTAATCGCGATGCCGCTGAACAACGCACTCTCCCGCACCTGCGACATCCCGATAAAGGCGAAGCGGCCGTGGAAGTCCAAGCCGCGCGTGAAGCCCGGCAAGGCGGCGATGGACTCATAGCGGCCGGTCGCCTCGTCGACCACGACGACGCCGCCATTGCCCGACTCCAGCAGCCACAGCTTGCCGGCGTACCAGCGCGGCGAGTGGGGCATCGACAGCCCCCTGGCAAGGACCGCGCCACTGGGCACGTCCAGGAGGAGGCCACCGCTTCGCTTGTCGGCGCGCCAACCGCCCGGTGTGTCGGTCGCACCCAGGGCGGTCACGTAGCGCACCTGGCCGTCGCGCACGCCCAGGCCGTTGAGGTGACAGCGGTCCTCCGGTGCCAGGGCGGTGATGAATGCGGGCCGCCAGCACGGGGCAAAGCTATAACTGCGGGCGCGGCGGGCCAAGCAGGAGAAGCGCGTGTTGACGAACCAGAGCTCGCCATCGCCTGCGTCTGTCGAGTCCTTCCCCTCGACCCCCTGCACCTGAGTGGAAACCCAGGCCATCTCGTGGATCTGAACATCGCCGGTCACATTTGCGGGCGACGGCGGGGACGTTGTGCAATGCCCAGATCTCCATAGCCGTGCCGATGGCGAGGCGCTCGGCGTCGCAGGCTAGCGAGGTCACCAGCGTGACCTTCAGTCCCGATGGGACCCGGCTGGCCTCGGCCGGCGAGGACCGGACCGTGAAGG
>JBGQLF010001500.1:0-2587 GCA_041499985.1 Gemmataceae bacterium | reverse complement strand
TGCTCGAGTATGACGATGTGATGAACAAGCAGCGCGACGCCGTCTATGGCCTGCGCCGCCAGCTGCTCGAAGGAGTAGAGCAGAAGGAACTCATCCTCGAGGATTACGTCTCCGGCATCCTCAGCGACCTGCTGGACCAGCACTGCGATGTCAAGGTGCATCCCGAGGATTGGGACATCAAGGGCTTGAAGGACCAGATTTTTACCCGCTTCGGCGTTGACATTCTGGCCGAGGGCGTCAAGCCGGAGGCCTTGAACCGTCAGGAACTGGGCGACGCTGTCTTTGACAAACTCAAACAGCGTTACGACGCCAAAGAGAAACTGATTGGCCCCGATGCCATGCGCTATCACGAGCGCATGATCATGCTCAGCGTGCTCGACCAGCAATGGAAAGACCACCTGCTGAACATGGACCATTTGAAGGAGGGCATCGGTCTGCGCGGCTATGGCCAGCACGATCCCCTGGTGGAATATAAGCGCGAGTCCTTCGAAATGTTCGAAGCGATGATGCAGCGCTTCCAGGAAGACACCGTCCGCTACCTGTACCTGATGCAGATTCTGGAGCGGCCCGGGGAAGGCGGCGCCACGGCTGGGCTGGGAGGTAGCGGCCCGGGGGGTGCCGGCCCAGAGGCCGGAGTCCCGGTTCCAGGAGCAGGTGGCGACGGCAATGGCCGGCGCCCGCCGCGTTCGGTGGCGACCTCGGTCGACGAAATCGAAGAAGCCTTCCAGCGCAAGAAGCGCCGCGAACTTGACCAGGCCCGCATGGCGGGTTCCGGCGACCGGCAGCCAGTGCAGCAAGTCGTCCGCGGCGCCGCCAAAATCGGCCGCAACGACCCCTGCCACTGCGGCTCCGGTAAGAAATACAAGAAGTGCCACGGCGCCAACGCGTAGCTCTGAATACCTGCGTAGGGACAGCCGCCTCGAGCCTGCCCTGAGCGAAGCCGAAGGGGCTGTCCACCGAGCGAAGCGAGGACTTGCAAGACAGCCTCACGATCCCCGCACGATGGTTCTAGCCTAATCGTTACTTTCCCCTAACCCTCCGCGGTTCCATACTCGGGCGATGGGCGTGGAGTTCGTCTTACTCGACTTTCTGCAACGCATCGGCCTGGGCCTGGGGGCGGTGCTGGGTTTGATCGCGATCCTAGGACTGGGCATGCCGCGCCGCACCTTGCAGGCCATCCGCCCGCGGTTCCGCAACCGTAGAGCCGACTCGGGCCGGTAAGGCCGCCGGACTTCCATCCCTGGTCCAGGCCTGATTCCGCAAGGACCGCTTCGTGTAGCGGTGCAGGTTTTCCTTCTCAAAGCACCAAGGGCACGAAGGTCCACGAAGGAAGACCCATGACGCGGCTCCTTCGTGGACCTTCGCGTCCTTGGTGGTTTGATCGCTTTTCCAGCCACAGATGAAACCTGTTTCGCGGTCTATTTGACTCGCTTTGACGCTGCGTGAGATATTGACTGTCTTTCCAGGCCTAAGTTGAGAATTAACCCTACCGAACCCAGGAGTTTGCCCAAGCATGGTTCGACTCATTCCTAGAGACGTCAGTTTTTTTGCCATGTTCTCCGAGATGTCCAGCAACCTGATCGCTGGAGCTCAAGTGCTGGTGGACTTATTCGCCGATTATCGTGACGTGGAAGCCAAAGCGGCGGAGATCAAAAGGATTGAACGGCAGGCGGACGAATTGACGCACTCCATCCTGACCAAGCTGAACCAGACATTTATCACACCCTTCGATCGCGAAGATCTCCACCGCCTGGCCGCCTCGCTCGACGACGTGCTTGATCTGATTCATGCCGCCGGAGACCGCATTGTGTTGTACAAGATCACCCAGCCCCCTGCGGCTGCCGGCCAGTTGGCCACCGTGATCCTGTTGCAAACCCAGGAACTGCAGCAGGCGGTCTCCCTTTTGCAAAAGAATGGCGACGTGCTGGGGCATTGTGTGGAAATCAACCGCCTGGAAAACGAAGCCGATCAGATCGCGCGCGAGACGATCGCCGCCTTGTTCGAGCGGGAGAAGGATCCCATCACTCTCATCAAGATCAAGGAACTGATCGAAGTCCTGGAAACTGCCACCGACAAGGCCGAGGACGCTGCTAACGTACTGGAAACCGTTGTCCTGAAAAACGCTTGAGCTCACTACCCCATGCGAAACAGGATACCTCCCGGTGAAGCCTGATCTCGTGCTCCTGATCATCACCGTGCTGGTGGCGCTGGTGTTTGATTTCCTGAACGGATTCCACGACGCCGCCAATAGCATCGCGACCGTCGTTTCCACCCGCGTGCTGTCTCCCAAGCTGGCCGTGCTGTGGGCGGCGTGCTTCAATTTTCTGGCGGCATTCTTTCTCGGAACCGCGGTCGCAAAAACCATCGGCAAGGGCATGATCCACATCGACTCGGTCACTCAATATGTGGTGATTGCCGGATTGTTGGGGGCCATCGTTTGGGATCTGCTCACCTGGTGGTGGGGGCTGCCCACGTCCTCCTCGCATGCCTTGATCGGCGGCTATGCCGGGGCCGCGATCATGCGTTCCGGGTTCCAGGTCATCATTCTTGAGGGCTGGTACAAAACCCTGATCTTCATCGTGGTGGC
>JBGQLF010001499.1:0-2595 GCA_041499985.1 Gemmataceae bacterium | reverse complement strand
GCAACCGGTCCGTCGCTGAAGTAACTAAAAAGGTCGCACTAATATACTAAAAGATCAAAAGGACGAATCCGAGGGGCCAAAGGAAATCTTCGAGAGGCCAAAGGGGGAGTGTCGGCTAATTCTCGGACGGACTCCTAGGCCCCCAATCGTTCCTCCCTGGCTTGTTCAAGGTGTGCGCCGACATGCAGCGCGAAGGTCTGCCCTCGTCGAACCCGATCACCGCCACGGAACTGGAAAGGCTTCTGGCGGCCGCCCGCAGCGGCTCCCTAGAAGCACGCGGCCGACTGCTGCAAGCCTTCCGGCCTTACCTGCTGCTGCTCGCCGGGCAGGAGTTGCCTGCCGATCTCCAGTCCAAGGCCGGGGCTTCGGATCTGGTGCAGGAGACGTTCGCCGAGGCACACCGGGATTTTTCTGGCTTTGCGGGCCGTACTGGGGCGGAATTGCTCGCCTGGCTCCAGCGCATCCTGACGCGCAACGCCACCGACTTGGCCAAGCGCTACCGCCACACCGACAAGCGCCAACTCGACCGGGAGCTGCCGCTGGACGATAGCAGCGTCAGCGGCAACCTCCGCGAGCGCCTGGCGTCGGACAGCACGTCGCCCAGCGGCAAGGCCCTGCGCCGGGAGCAGGCCGAAGCGATGCAGCAGGCATTCCAACAGCTCTCGGAGGATCAGCAGCAGATCATCCTCCTGCATCATCAAGAGAATCGTCCCTTCGACGAGATCGCCCGGCTGTTGGGACGCACGGAAGCCGCGGTCCGCAAACTGTGGGCGCGGGCGATCCAGCGCTGGCGCAAAGAAGTGGAGTCCCTCTATGGACCTTCCTGAACCGCAGACTCCGGAAGATGCCTTCACCGACCGGCTCGCGGCCTATGATCGCGCCCTGGTGGTAGGCCAGCCCACTCCGTCGGAGAGTGACGCCGTGCTGGCGGGCGAGGAGCAGGTCTCCTTGCAGCAGGCGCAGGCCTTCTTGCACGACGTGGAATGCTTGTGGCCGCGCGCTCTGCCGCTGGGCACGGAGGCGCCGGCTCCGCCGCTGCTTGCCGGGGTACCACCGGCGGAATCAGGTCGGCAAACGCTAGGTCGTTTCCGCCTGCTGCGCGTGCTGGGGCGCGGCGGCTTCGGCATCGTCTACCTGGCGGAGGACCCGCTACTGGGCCGCCTCGTGGCGCTCAAGGTGCCACGGCCGGAAACCCTCCTCACCCCTGAGCTGCGTCAACGGTTCCTGCGCGAGGCCCGAGCGGCCGCCCGGCTGAGTCATCCGCACATCGTGCCGGTCTTCGACACCGGAGAGGTTGGGCCGGTCTGTTACATTGTGTCTGGCTACAGCCCGGGCGGTACCCTGGCCCAGTGGCTGAAGACGCAAACGATGCCTGTGCCCGTGCGCGGCGCGGCCCGACTGATCGCCAGCCTGGCAGATGCCGTGCAGCACGCCCACGAGCAGGGCATCCTCCACCGCGACCTGAAGCCGAGTAACATCCTGCTGGAGCCGGCCGCGAATGGCCCGACGAACTCCGCGCACGATCTGGGGTTCATTCCCCGGTTGACCGACTTCGGCCTGGCCCGGCTACGAGATCAGGAATTGGTGGAGATCGAGAGCCAGCGGGAGAAGCTTCCAGAGGCTCTGTCTGGAAGAGAAGACGAGACGCCTTCGGGCGCCCTGCTCGGCACGCCCAAGTACATGGCCCCCGAACAAGCGAGTGGCCGGCGGGCGGAGATCGGACCGCCTACCGATGTCTATGCCCTGGGCGTGATCCTGTACGAACTGCTCACGGGGCGGCCACCCTATCCGAGCGAGACGGTCCCGGACCTCCTGGCACGGGTGCTCGCCGAGGAACCGGTACTGCCCCGCCAGTTGCGGCCCGAGGTACCGCGTGACCTGGAGACGATTTGCCTCAAGTGCTTGCAGAAAGATCCCCACAAGCGCTACGGCAGCGCGGAGGCGTTGGCGGAGGATTTGCGCCGGTTTCGGGAAGGACGGCCGATTCTGGCTCGGCCGGTCGGCACCGGAGAAAAGCTTTATCGCTGGTGCCGGCGGAACCCGGTGGTCGCCGGCCTGCTGCTGGCGGTGGCCGGCGTGTTGGTATCGGGAACGGTTGTCTCCGCCTACTTCGCACTCCAGGCCCGGGAGCAGGCGATGGCAGCCGATGCCCACGCCCAGCAGGCCGAGGCCAAGGCGGCGGAGGCACAGGCCAACCTGTACGTGGCCCACATGAACCTGGCCCAGTTGGCCTGGGACAATCGCAACTGGGAGCGGGTGGTGGAGTTCCTGGAGCGGTACCGAGAGCCGCCCCCCGGGCAGCCAGACCCGCGCGGCTGGGAGTGGCATCACCTCTGGGGCTTGTGCCACGCCGACCTGTGCCAGACCCTCCACGGCCACACTTCCTGGGTTAGGGGCGTGGCGTTCAGCCCCGACGGCGCTCGGCTGGCCAGCGCCTCCAAGGACAACACGATCAAACTGTGGGACCTGGCCAGCGGCCGGGAGCTGTGCACCTTGCACGGCCATACGGAGATGGTCCAACGGGTGGTGTTCAGCCCGGACGGCCGGTGCCTGGCCTCGGCGAGCGGGGATCGGAAGGTAAAGGTCTGGGATGCG
>JBGQLF010001498.1:0-2597 GCA_041499985.1 Gemmataceae bacterium | reverse complement strand
GGCCATACTACGGATTCACGCACGCTGATTTGGCTGAGCGTTTCAGAGCTGGATCGACTTATCGGAATCTGACTAGCCCGAAGCGCCAGCAAGCGAGGACAGCATCTCTTGCTGGCGCTTCGGGCTAGTCCCGTCAGGGAGCGGGAGTTTCCTGCCCATTCGCTCGTTCCACCGCCGCCATGTAGCACATCCCCTGTGGTCCCAGCTTGGCCGAGCCGAACAGGGGAGTCACGGAGGTCAGGTGCAATTGCGGCGGCAGGACCTGCCGTAGCGCGTCCAACGAGTGCCGATGCGCGAACAAAATGACCGTGCGTGGCTGGCCTGTCATGAAGTCGATCAGCGTCGGCGTGTCTTTGCTGCGGTAACTGCGCAAGTCGTCTCGGCCCAGGTAGAAGGCCACCGAATCGAGGTTGCGTGGATAACAGACCACGGGCGTCTGCGGGTCAGCGCAGAGACGCCGCACTTCCTCGGGTCGGCCCATCGGCGAATGGTGCCAGGCATACCACGGCAGCACGAGTGCATGCCCTACGCTCAAGAGAACAACCGTCACCCCCGCCACGCCGCTCGTAACCCACGACCGTTCCCAGCGACTACCAGTCAGATAGTACCCCAGGGCCAGGGCCAGCGGAGGAAAGGCCGGCAAAATGTAGGTTGGGAGTTTGCTGCCGGAAAGAGAGAAGAACAGGACGCACCAGGCTCCGGCCAAGAGGATAAACCCCAGTTCCGAACAGCGGCGCTGCGCTGCCGCGGCATCGCCGGAGAGCAAAAAAAGTATAAAAGGAATCGCCAATATGGTTCCCGGTAGTAGTCCCCCGAGCAGAATGGGACCATAGAACCAGATGGGCCGCAAATGATCAAAGGGAGACAGGAAGCGAACGACGTTGTGTTCCCAGAGGAAGTAACCGGCAAAGCTCGGCTGCTGGACACAGATCGCGAGGTACCAAGGGAGAGCGACGGCCAGCACTCCGATAACGAACGCCAGGTTGTCGCGGAAGCGCAATTGGCAACCACGTCCGGTTAGCAGCCGATACAGCCACAGCGGCGGGAGCACGAGGAGCAGCGTCACCGGTCCTTTCGTCAGGATTCCCAGTCCGCACGCCAGCGCGGCCAGGAGCCACCAACCCCAGCGCAGTCGTTCACCACGCACCGCCTCGAAGACGGCGAAGAGCGCCAGCGTGACCCAGAACGTTAACAACCCGTCGAGCACCAGGAGACGCCCCACACTGACGAAGCCGGGTGCCAGCCCGAGGGTCAGCGCGCCCCGGAAAGCCGCTCGCTCGCCGAGGAGGCGCCGCCCCAGCCCATACGTCAGCAGCACGCATCCATGAACCGCCAAGGCCGGCACCAGCCGGGCCGACCAGTCGTGGATGCCGAGGAATCGATAGCTGAGCATGACCAGCCAGTAAAACAGGGGTGGTTTATCGAGGTACGGCTCGCCCAGGAGATAGGGCACGACCCACTCACCCCGCGCCAGCATCTCGCGCGGGATCTCGGCATAGCGCCCCTCATCGGGCTCGAAGAGGTGGAACGAGAGCCACGGATACAACAAGGCTGCCGGCACCAGCAGCAGCAGGAGAAATGCGGTCCAGCGGCAGCGGGCCGATGGAGGCGCATCGCCGGGAAATAGGACGCGATCCCAGAGGAAAGGCAGCCACGCGAGCACCGAACGTGTACCGGCGGCGGATGCTCGATCTGGGACGGGTCGAACTGCTTCACTTGCTAGGTGGTGCATGACAGCCTCCTGCTGCTTCCGGTCGGATCCTTCTCTGGAGCAAAATCATGCCAGAGTTCACGAGCAGGGTCAATGCAGGGTCGAGGCAACGTGGACAGGGATGGCAGGAAGCGACGTTGGCGAAAGTGAGCACTCAAGAAGCGTGTTGTCCATGCCGCAGCTTCCGGCCTGCCAGTTCCAGGAGAGAGGCGACGGCTTCGGCCCGGTCGAGAGTCCCTTGACGCCATTGCTGGCAGAGATGTTCTACGGTGGGATCCTTGCTCGTGTCGGCGGTGGCGAACCAGCTCGCCAGCTCCTCTTGCGCCAGATCAAGTAAGTCGGAATTGTTGGGCTCCGCAAGCCGGCGCCGGCCAGCGCAGGCGGTCACGGCTGCCCAGAGCGGCTCCATGCCTTCTCCGGTCTTGGCGCTGACGCGCAGCACGGGCACGGCTCGTTGCCCGGACAGGCCGAGAGTGGCACGGACCTCGGCTTCGGCTTGTTCCGCCCCCGGGAGGTCGGCCTTGTGAATGGCCACGACATCGGCGACTTCGAGCAGTCCGGCCTTTTCCCATTGCAAGTCGTCGCCCGTTTCCGGCTGGAGCAAGAGGACGACCACATCGGCCATCTGCCTAATGGCGGTGTCGCCCTGGCCAGCCCCGACGGTCTCGATCAGTACGACCTCGAAGCCGTAGCCTTCGAGCAAGCGGACCAGGGCGGGCAAATGTTCGGCCACCGCTCCATGACCGCCGGTGGTTGCCAGGCTGCGGATGAAGACGCCGTCGTCGGTGCGGCTGCCCATGCGAAAACGGTCGCCCAGCAGCGCCCCGCCGGTGAGGGCGCTTTGCGGATCGCAGGCGAGCACGGCCACCGTCTTGCCCTTGTCGCG
>JBGQLF010001497.1:0-2599 GCA_041499985.1 Gemmataceae bacterium | reverse complement strand
GAAGACCGCAAGAGCGGCATCATCACAGTGCAGGTCAGCGACCGGAACCCTGCCCGCGCCGCCGGCATTGCCAAGGCTTACATGGAAGAACTTGATCGGGTGATCTCTCATCTGAGCACCTCGGCCGCGCGGCGCGAGCGCATCTTCCTGGAAGAGCGCTTGCGGGCGGTCAAGCAGGAGTTGGACTCGGCGCAGCGGCACTTGAGCGAATTCTCGAGCCAGAATGCGACGATCGACATCAAGGAACAAGGCCGCTCGCTGGTAGAGGCCGGCGCCAAGCTGCAGGGAGAATTGATCGCAGGGCAAGCCGAGCTCAAGGGATTACAACAGATGTATGGCGAGGGGAATGTCCGGGTAAGAGCGGTACGGGCGCGCATCGGTGAACTTCAGCACGAATTGCTAAAGTTCAGTGACAATCCCGGAAACTCCGCCTCATCCCAACCGTCGGGTGCGGTCTATCCGCTGCTGCGCCGGCTGCCGATACTCGGCGCCACGTATGTTGACCTGGCCCGCCAGGCCCAGATGGAAGGTGCGATCTACGAAGTGCTAACCCGGCAGTACGAGCTGGCCAAGGTGCAGGAAGCCAAAGAGATCCCCACCGTGCGCGTGCTTGACCTGCCCAAGGTTCCAGAGGAAAAGGCGTTTTCTCCGCGCCTTTTCTTAGTCGTGAGCGGCACATTCCTGGGTTTTGTCGCGGGCCTGCTGCGGATTGGGGTCCGCCACTTCTGGGCGGCAGCAGACACCGCCGATCCGGTCAGAAGGCTCGCCCTCGAAGTCCAGCAAGACACGCGTGAGTTCTGGAACAGCGATATGTGGCGGAAGATCGGCCTCCGCCGAGCCCACAACTGACCCCCCTCTACGCTTGAAACAACGGAATGATCACCCCTAGTTGCATGCCAGGGCGAGCGTCCACCCAGGATGCACGCCATCGCTTGCGTCGCCAATAAGGCGGGCAGAATGCTTCGACAAAAAGCCGAGATGGTGTCGTGGTTTACGGCCACAAGCGATCTGGCTGCGATCAGCATCGCGTTCTGTGCCGCGTACCTGCTGCGCAACACAGTATTGGCAAGCTACTGGGGTCCTATCGATTCTGACGAGCCTTACCTGCACGTACGAGTGCTGTTGTTGGCTCTACCGGTAGCGGCCGTTACCTTCCAAATTCTCGGGTTGTACGAATCTTTTCGCATGCGTTCGCTGGGCAATGAGATTCGGTTGATCAGCCAGGCCATAGCGTGGACGAGCCTGGTGGTAATCGTCCTAATATTCGGGCTGAACTTCAAGTACGTGAGCCGACTCTTCCTCTTCACCTTTTTCTTGCTCTCCCTGGCAGGTGTGATCGCGCTGCGGGTGACGGCACGGAGCGTCCTGCGCAGACTGCGCACAACCGGATACAACTATCGCCACATTGTGATCGTCGGCACCGGAGCGGAAGCACACGCCATCACCCAGGCGATTGAGCAGAATAAACACTGGGGCCTGAACATTCTGGGCTACGTGACCGATGGCGAGAGCCACGCCGGAGTCGCGGACAAAGTCGTGCTGGGGAGCCTGCAGGACATACCTGACATTGTGCTCAATAACGTTGTGGATGGAGTGATATTCACCACCCGTCCTGAAGGGCTCTCCGCGTTGCGGGGAATCTTCGAGTTCTGCCGGAAAGTTGGGACCCCGCTCTATTATGCCCCGTTCTTCTTCGGCGATCTTGCCAGCGAGATCGCACTGGAGCGGATCGCAGGCGTCGATCTCATTGCGTTTCCTGCGCAGGGTTATCAGGCCCACCAACTGATCCTGAAACGGGGGCTGGACATACTTTTGTCCTTGCCGCTGTTGGTGCTGCTTGCCCCTGTCATGCTCCTTGCCGCCATGTTGATCAGGTTGACTTCGCATGGGCCGGCACTTTTCAGGCAGAAGCGCGTCGGGGTCAATGGGCGAGAGTTCACCTTGTACAAGTTTAGAACCATGGTCGCCGACGCGGAACAGCTGAAGAAGAAGCTCGTCCATTTGAACGAGATGGACGGTCCTGTCTTCAAAATTCGCAGTGACCCCAGAATAACTTCCATTGGCCGCATCCTGCGCAGAACCAGCCTCGATGAACTCCCGCAACTCTTCAATGTGCTACTGGGGCACATGAGCATTGTCGGCCCTCGGCCTCCGCTGCCCGACGAGGTTCGACAGTACCAGCAGTCGCAAAGACGCCGGCTAAGTGTGAAGCCCGGGTTGACCTGTCTTTGGCAAGTCAGTGGCCGAAACCAGATCAAGTTCGAGCGCTGGATGGAATTGGACCTGGAGTACATCGACAACTGGTCGTGGTGGCTGGATTTGAAAATCATAGCCCGCACCGTCCCCGCCCTTCTGCGCGGCCAGTGATCCTTTTGAGTAGGAGGCGCCCGCCATGTTAGAAAACGCCCAATCGTCGATTCGGAACACTCGAATTCTCATCACTGGGGGCGCGGGCTTTATTGGCTCGCGGCTCACCCAACAGCTTCTGTCATCGCGGCACGAATGCCTGGTGGTGGACAACCTGACGGTAGGGTTGCCTGCTCCCCCGCCGAGCGCTCACTTACGCTTCGCTGCCTTGGACATCTGTGACCGCGATCCG
>JBGQLF010001496.1:0-2601 GCA_041499985.1 Gemmataceae bacterium | reverse complement strand
TCGCGCGGGGAAAGTGCTGGAGACCGAGGCGGGGGTTCTCGAGGAGATTGCGGGGGAGATGGAAAGGTAAAGCAGGTGCCAGGTGTTAGGTGCCAGGTGTTAGGTGTTAGAGGTCCGGGGGCGACGAAGACTCCGCCACGTGAATCCTCAACGTGGATTTCAGCAGAGCCCAGCTTGATTACTTTGCCATTGACCTCTTGAAATTCAGGGTTTTGGGCTCATGGGGATGTGCATCGCGCAAGCCCGATGCATCAGAAAGTCTTTAGGGCTGTTGACCTATAATCGGCGGATATGGCCGGAATAACTTCAGACCCTTCAGTGCCGGAGCAGCCCGAACCGACACTCGAGGAGATCCGCGCATCCAACAAGCGAGGCCTCTGGGTATTACTTGCACTCGTTGTGCTTTGCTTGGTCGCAGCGGCTGTCCGCGGCGTCGAAGGCATTTTCGATGGTCCCTGGCGTTAGAGTCTGTGGACAAGTGGATGCGATTACCAGCCGACGGGCTCGCCTTTATTTTGTTCGTCGAGCCATTTTTCTAATGGGGCGAAGTAATCGCGGATGGCGGTGGCGTCCATCTGGCGCTGGCCGGTGAGGGCTTCGAGGGCGTCGGGCCAGGGGCGGCTTTGGCCCATGGCGAGCATGGCGTTCAGACGGCGGCCGGCTTCCTTGTTGTCGAAGATCGAACAGCGGTTCAAAGGTCGGGTGCAGCCCGCGATCTGCGCAAGGGCGCGGTGAAACTGGAACTGCAGAATATGCGCGACGAAATAGCGCATGTAGGAAACGTTGGCGGAGACGTGGTACTTGGCGGCGGGATCGAAATTGTTTTCGCCGCGGGCCACGGGCGGGGCGATGCCCTGGTACTTGAGGCGGAGCTGCCACCAGGTTTCGTTGTACTTTTCCGGCGGAATTTCTCCTGAGAAAACCTTCCAGCGCCACTGGTCGATGACCAATCCGAAGGGCAAGAACGCGATCTTGTCGAGAGCCTTGCGCAGGAGCAGGCCGATGTCCTTGGAAGTGTCAGGCGCCTGTTTAAGAAGGCCAATCTTGACCAGATAATCCGGGGTAACGGAGAGCGCAATGGTGTCGCCAACCGCTTCGTGAAAGCCGTCGTTGGCGCTGTTGCGGAACAGGAACGGCTGGTGGTTGTAAGCGCGCTGGTAGAAATTGTGTCCCAGCTCGTGGTGGATGACGTCGAAATCCTCGCCGGTGATATCGATGCACATCTTGAGCCGCAGATCGTCGGCATAATCCACGTCCCAGGCGCTGGCGTGGCACACCACGTCACGGTCGCGGGGCTTCAGGAAGAGAGAGCGGTCCCAGAAGGTCTGGGGCAGCGGATGGAATCCCAGGGAAGTGAAGAAGCGCTCGCCATAGCGCACCATGTCGAGGTGGCTGGTCTTGCGGTCGCGCAAGATGGTGGTGAGGTCGAATCCCGGATCGGCCTCTTTGGGAGCGACCACAGGGTAGATGTTGTCCCAGGTCTGCGCCCACATATTGCCGAGCAAATGCGCGGGGATGGGGCCGTTGGGCGGAACGACCTGATCGCCGTACGTCTGGCGCAGCCTCTTGCGGACGTAGGCATGAAGCGCCAGGTACAGCGGCCGGACCTGCTCCCAGAGCCTGTCCGTCTCTTTGGCGAAGGCCTCGGCGGACATGTCGTATTTGGAGCGCCACATCACGCCATCGTCGGCGAATCCTAGTTCTCGCGCGCCCTTGTTGGCAAGTTCCACGTAGCGGACGAAGTCCTTGCGCACGGGAGCGGCGGTGTCGTGCCAGCCACGCCAGGCGTCACGGAGCTCATTGGGGTTGCGGCTGTTGGCCATGATCCGGGTGAGGTCCGGCTCGAGCTCGAGGCACTTGCCGGGTTCGGGACAATACTTGGCTCTGCCGAACGCGCCTTCCATGGACGCGACGATGCGGGTGAGTTCTTCGCTCTGGCGAGGATCGGCGGGCGTGGCCAGATCGAGCGACAGCTTCAACAGCTTCATCTTGCGGGCCAGGTCATCCGGCAATCGGAGGCGATCGAAGCGGGCTGACTGTTTGGCGAGATCGACGGTAGCGTTGATCAAACGCTCGTCGGCTTTGGCGGCCAGGATCTCGGTGTCGTTGGTGATGAAGTTGGACTTGACCCAGTCGGCGCGGCTGGCGTCGACGGCGAGAGTGAGGAGGCGGGCGTCCGCATCGTCGAGGAACTTTTTGGGATCCGTCTGGGGGGCGGCGGCGGGAGTTAGCAAAAAGACGGCGAGAACGGAAATGAAAAAGCGAAGCATGCAGACGTTATACGCCGTGGGCACAATCAGGGGCAAGAAGGGATGACGGCATAGGTGGTATAGTCACACAAAATAGGACGCAAAGACCCCATCGGGCCTGGTCATGGATGGTTGGTCCATGACGGGGTGGTAGCACTGTCCGCCTGGATCAGTGCCGGCCTTGTACACCGCCGTCTGTAGCGTAACGCAGCGGGTTGGACCATGCCGATTACTAACCGCCAGCTTTCGGATGCACCGGCTCTTCGCGATCGCCCTGTAGTCCTGGTGGCCGAAGGCAACGCCGAAATGCGGGGGGGCATCACCGAAGCGCTCAGCGATGAGTACCGCGTGG
>JBGQLF010001495.1:0-2608 GCA_041499985.1 Gemmataceae bacterium | reverse complement strand
CTATGTCGCGTGCACGCGGGCCCAGGATTATCTCGTGCTCTCGGCTGGCGTTCGCCAGCCGATTAGCCCGGCGAATGCCTGGATGCTCACCTTGGCGGAGCGCTTTGACCTGAAAAGCGGCCATTGCCTCGTCGCGGATGCTCCGCTCGAACATGTGCCCCAGGTGCGCGTGACGGATCTTTTGCAAGCACCGCCGCCTGCGCCGGAAGCAGAGGCGAAACACCGTCTCGTTCTCTCCCCGGGTGCGCCACAACTTGGTGTGGATAGCGAAGATGTAATCTCTCAAGTGGCTCCGGTGCCCTGCCGCCGGATGGGTCAGCGCATCTATGCCGTGGCCGAGATCGAGGAGCTGCTCCGCCCAGGGTCTCGGCGTTCGCAGCGAGTGCCCGGATCGGCGGCCCTCGCAGCGGATGTCTTCACGTTCGCCGCGGAAGATGGCTCCGATCGCCATGCCTGGGTAGCACCGCGCCAGCGCGTGGAGCCTTACGAGGGCTCCACTGCGGGCATCCACGAAGCAATACTCCGCGCGGTGCTGGAGCGATGGGATTTTCGGGACGCGGATGGTTGGCGACCGTGGTTGACCCAGGCTTTGCAGAGCCCGCTCCGCTCTGGCATGGCTGCGACTGCGCCACTGGACTTCGAGCGCTACTTGGCTTCGTTTGCGCAATCCGCCACGTACCAGGAACTCAGGGCGGCCCGCGCCTGTTGCAAGGATGTTGAATTCCTGCTCGATCTGAACGTTGAAGTGTGCACTCCTTTGACAAGCCCGAAGCGCGAGCGAGGGATGGAGGAGGAAATCCCCTCGCTGGCCCTTCGGGCTTGTGAGAGTCGCTTGGTGCGCGGAGTGATTGATTGCCTCTGGCAGGACGAGTGCGAAGCCTGGCACCTACTCGCTTTCACGCTGGACCCAGTGCCGCCGAGCCGGCGCCCTCGGTCCTGGCAGAGTCATCGGATCCGCCTCGTCCTGGGCGCTTGGGCGGTGGCGTGCCGACTGGGTGCCTGGCCAGACAGTGCCACGCTGTATTTCTTCGACGGTGCCGCTGCGATTCGCCGGCGTGGGCGCACGTTGCAGGATCGTTCCTTGCTGGCCCGGATCAACGCGTCCGTTCCGCAACCTTCGTCCCCGTGATGTCGCCGGCCAGCGCCAGACGGCCCCAGCTCTGTTCCAGCTCCTGAAAGTTCCGATAGCCATAGTGCCGCTGGAGCGCCGCTTCATAGCCACTCCGCTGTCCCTCGCGCACAAAGGCGGTGAAGACTTGCGGCCCTTTCTGGCTGGTCAAGAATTCCACCAGGGAAACACTCTGAGCGTAGAAGGCGCCAATGCGACGCGGCTCCGGATAGGAGTCCTGTTGCGGCTGATAGCTTTGCTCCATCAGTTCCCGCAGCCGGAAGAGCTGTCCCTCCTGGCGACAGCGGGCCAGGTTCTGCAAGTGACGCTCAACCTTGTCGCGTGGCTCCGTCAAGACCGCGACACCTTCGTCGGCCCAGCGCGGCACGGGCTGGTCGCCGAACTGTGCGGCCAGCACCACATGCGTCGTTTCATGCGGCAACACGGCGCGGAGGAGATCGGGGTTATCGCAGCGCAAGTGAATGCACCGCGCCAGCAGACGCCCGCCTTCCATGCTGATCGCCGAGTGGCCCGGGGAATTACCCGGAACCCCCGTCGCTCGGCTGTAGTCCTGAGCAGTGGCGTGCAGGAACAGATCACACTTGGGACGCCAATCGGCACCACCGCCAAACCACTTCCGCAGCATTTCCGTCCGCGTTCGCTCGGCAACCTGGGCGACCTGCTCGACCTGGTTCTGCGGTAGGTTGTGAAGTAGGCGGAAATTCGCGGTTTCAGCTAGCTGCCATCCCTCCTGGGTGCGGCCCACGTGACGCATCGGCACGGGCGCTTCCGCAGCAGGAGCCTCCGTCCCGGTCGGGCCACGGCGGCGGTTCTCGATTTCGGTCAGCAGTTGTTTGGCGTAGTCCAGCCGGGGAGCCAGTTCCAGGGCGGCGCGGACTTCGCGCTCCAGGTCGGACCAGGGGAGGCTCCGGGAGGAGGTCTCGTTGATTTGCTCGACCACGCAATACAGTTTGCAGTAGGCCCAGCGTTCGCGACTCGCTTCGGGGACATTGTGGTTCGCTTGGTGAGCCTGTTCATAGAGTCGTCGCGCTTCGCGGTACTGACAGTTGCCAAATTCCGCCTCGGCACGTGCCAGGGCATCGGAAGGCGGTCGGGAGGCTGGTGCGGCCGCTTGACTCAGATCGAAAGGATCGCTCTCCTTGTCCTCACCCTTGAGTCGAATGGTAGGCGACGGCTTGGCCGGCACCGAGACGGCCGGTTGGGACGGCGGGACCGAGACCGGAGGGGCTGCCGTCGGTGGCAGACTCAGGGCAAAATCCATCAGGGCGCCTGGGTCGAGGATGCGCAGCCGGGCCAGGTACAACTGTGCAGACGCCTCTTGCTTGGTGAGCATCAGCTCCTTGATATATTCGCGATACGCTTCTTGCAAGGTCGCCAGGTAGACGCGGCTACTACTGAGATGGCCGAGGTTGGAAAGCTGATTCTCGAGGACGTAGATCGCTGCCCGGTATTCTTTGCGGTGCAGGTGGTCCCGGCCTT
>JBGQLF010001494.1:0-2611 GCA_041499985.1 Gemmataceae bacterium | reverse complement strand
GTTGCGCCAGTGCCACAGCATGCTGGGATCGTTGCCGAGCAAAAACGTGCTGGCCAGCTCCTGCCATGCTACTGCTCATAGCGCTTGGAAACGATTGCTCCGCTAGCCGCGTCAATGATGTAATGCGGGCCGCAGCCCCGGGCACGGGGGTCCTTGAGGTCGTAATCCACATGCCATCCGTCCGCTTCCAGGGCCAGCCGGATGTGGTACCGCAACAGGTCCCGGTAAACCTTCTCCGCGTCCTCCCGGGCGATCTTCAGAGCCTGGTCACAGGATAGCGAGGGACTCTGCGGTTTTTGTGGTGCCACGGTTTTGGGGGCGTGCGGGGACGCCTCTTCTTGGTTCTGCACGGTCGACGCCCGTGTCTCCTCTCTCCGCAAGCGTTCCCGCATTTGCCGCCACGATCCGGGATAGGGCAACAACTGAAAGCCATTGCGCCAGTGCCACAGCATGCTGGAATCGTTGCCGAGCAAAAACGTACTGGCCAGCTCCTTATAACCCAGGGCGAGCAGCTCGCGCACCGCCGCGGCCAGGAGCGCTGTGCCTACGCCGTGGCCGGCGTGCCAGGGACCGACGAAGATCCACGTCAAGTGCGGCCGGCCGAGCCGGCGTTCCAGGCAATCGGGCGGTGGTGCCTCGGCCCAGCGGCAGCTGTCCCAGTTGGTGAGATCCCGGTCCGGCACCAGCGTGATCAGGATCGCTCCGCGCCGGTGCCCGTCTTCCTGGCTCACCGCGACAAAACTAGCCTGCTGAATGAGCGGTCCGTCGCCGCCGGTGCGCGTGTGCTCCAGGCATTTGCGGGCCGCTTCCTCTTGGGTCTCGTCGTCTAGGCTTCCGAATGGTTGGACACGGTCAAACGCGCCCGCGAATACGCTCGGCAGATGCTCCCAATCCTCGGCCTCCAGGCGACGGAGGGCGACCGTTTCCTGGGCGTCCACTTCTGTGGGTACCGGCAGGGGTTGGAGCTCGAGGAGGGCATGATAGTGTTTCGGACGCGGAGTCAGCCACGCCTCGTTCTTGAGGTACTCGTACTTGTAGGCGGCGTTGCGGGGCAGCCGATGGAACTGCTCGATGCTCAAGGGGAGCTTGATCAGCGAAAACCAATCGTCGCACATGGCGTCTCTCCATCGTCCCTGGGCTCCGATTCACTCAGGGCCCAGTATAACGGACACAGAGAAGGAATGCGCCGACTGCGTGAATCCTGTGGCGTGGATCAGGATTGTTTTGGAGGAATCCCAAAAGGGGGATTATAGTAGGTAGAAGGGCAGACTTTCCTCGTCCTCTCGCCCGATGCTGAAGGAGGCGCAACATGCATGGCAATCGACGGCTGTTTTCGGCAACGCTGACTCTTGGCCTTACGGCTGTGCTCGCCGGAACCGTCTGGGCGGATGACGACAAGCCCACGGACACCAAGAAGAAACCCGATCCGCCGGGGACGGCCGTGATCATGAGCCAGCTCCGCGATCTGTTCGCGACCTGGGACCGCAACAAGGATGATTACCTGGACAAGGACGAACTGGCCAAGGCGTTTCGCGGTTCCTCCGCCAAACCGTATGACGCCAAAGACACGAATCGCGACGACGACGCCAACAAGGACAAGAACACGGACAAATACAACAGCTACCCCGACTATCAGTTCTTGGTCCTGCTGGATCAAGATAACGATGAGAAGATCAGCCGGCAGGAATTCGAGACCTGGGCCTGTGGCTACGCGGTCGAGGTAAAGAAGCTCCAGGAGGCGCTGGCCCACATTGCCCGGGTGGAGAGACGTCTCGCGGCCGACCTGACGGCGACGGCGCGCGTCGAGGCACGACGGGAACTGCGTCGGGAGCAACAAGCGTTGGCCAAGCTGCGCAAACAGGTCCGTCACTTCGAAGTTCTCGAAAAGCAGCTGCTGAAAGCCCAGCCGTGACCATGTGGGATTTGGCGCTTCTGGGGATGGCTGCTACCATGAAGAGAAGGTGGTGGCGGCAAGGGTATGCTTTGCTCCCCAGAGCGCCGAGCCGAGCATTGGTGGGAGGGCAGCGATGATCCATGTGAAGAAGATTCTCTACCCGACCGATTTCTCGACCTACTCCAACCAGGCGTATTTTCATGCGGTCGCACTGGCCGAGCAGCACCGCGCAAGCCTGAGCATCGTCTATGTGTATACACCCGGAGGCACGCCGGACGAGGCCGCCCCAGACGCAGGCTCGGACCGGAACTATTGGCATGAGCAACTCGAACAGATCCGGCCGATCGATCCGCACATCGGCGTGCATCACGTGTTCTTGGAGGGGGATCCCGCGACGGAAATCGTCCGCTATGCCAAGGATGCCGGCATGGATTTGATCGTCATGGGCACGCACGGCCGTACCGGTTTGGAAAGGCTCTTGATGGGGAGTGTCGCCGAGCGGGTCCTGCGCGAGGCGCCGTGCTCGGTGCTGGTGGTGAAGTTGCCCAAGGGCCTCACCGCCACGGAAAAAAGCCCCGTCGTGGTCGCCACACGTCCTGGTTGAGAGCGGTTGGCTTGGGGCCTGAAAAAGGGGACGCGGGTCGTTTGCGTGCGGGAAAGATCCGCGGCCCCATTTTGAGGCTCAATCAATCGGAGGCGGGAGTTACGGTCGCGCCG
>JBGQLF010001493.1:0-2617 GCA_041499985.1 Gemmataceae bacterium | reverse complement strand
GGCATCGATAAACTTCAGTGGCACTAGCTGCGTCTTCCAGTTGACGCCCACGACGCCCACACCGTTGTTGCCCACGGCGCCCATGATGCCGGAGACATGGGTACCGTGGCCCTGGTCATCCAAGGGATTGTTGGTGTTGTTGATAAAGTTCCAGCCGATCAGGTCATCGGGGTGGGCGGTATCGCCGTCTTGGGTGCTGCCAGCCGCCCAGCCGCCCAGGCCCGTGTCGACGCCGTTGGTGTCCTTGATCATCGGCTGCAAGATATCGCTGGCATCGATGTAACCCTTGTGGTTGTGGTCGGTGATCTTGAACGGTCCCTGGTTGATCGGGTTGTTCAGGTCATAAAGGGTGATCAGGCCATCGCCATCGACATCGACGAGGTTCTTGCGCCGGCTGGTCGGGATCTCCGCCTGGTTGATCCAGATGTTCTCGTATAGGTCGGGGTGCGTGTAATCGATGCCGGTGTCGATGACGGCAATCGGCGTCGTGGTCGAGCCAGTAGTCACATCCCAGGCCGCCGGCGCCCGCATGCCGTAGGCTCCATTCAGAGCGTAGAGCGTGCCATTGGTGTAGTTGGGATCGTTCGGCTCCAGCAGAATGTGCTCCTCGTGGACGGGACCCACGTAGACGACGAACGGCTTCCCCGTGAACAGCGCCGTCAGCTGCGCCAGCGCGGCCTCGTCTCCCTGGATCTCGAACAGGCCGGGTAGTGGTCCGGGTTGCACCGTGGCCTGGTAAACGAGGGCCAGCGGCAGCACGGCATGGATCGCCTCCGGGGTAGTGTCCTTCAACTGTACGAGCAGGACATCCGTCCCCGAAACCGAGGCCGTCAGCCTGGAGGTGCTGTATTCGAGAAAGCCAGTAATGCCGGCCAGCAGTTGCGTCGGGTTCAGCCCTTGGGCGAGCGCCGCGAGCCACCGTTGCGTTTCCTGGGTCGCAGGCTCGCGTCCCAGGAAACGGCGGTACGCCGCCTCCACTTGCAGTCCCTGAGCTTCCGGACTGTCGAGGATGCCCAGGGCCACCTCTTGCCGCGTCCAGCCCTCGCGGAGGGCCCGGCTCCACGCGTCCCGACCGAAGGCTTCGGGCATGCGTCCGAGCACGTCCCGGTACACTCCGGTGAGCCAGTCGGCGGGGTTAGCTGCCTGGTTGTGGAGGTATTCCTCCGAGGCCAGAACAGCGGCGCTGAACTGCTGCCCGGAAAGCCCCTCCTCCAGGCGCCCGCGCCAACGATTCAGGCTGTCCGCTTCCGGCGCTCGGCCGAGGAGCGTCCAGTACGTATCCCGGACCTGGTTGGTGTGGTATTCCGGACTGGCGAGAAACTCCTGGGCCAGCTGCTCAGGACGGCTCCCGGCATTCCAGGCAGCGCTCCATTGGGCCACTTCGGATGCCGCCGGCACGCGCTGGAGAAAGTCATGGTACAGCTTGTTGATCAGCGGCACCGGGTCGACAGCCGACAGGTCCATGCCGTGACCCAGGCCGGTGTCCAGAAGGGTTCGTGGTTCCAGCTGCTCCAGCTGGAGCCTGAGCCGCGCCGGACGTCGAGACCGGCTGCACCGCACGGAACATGGCCGTTGGATGGCCGCCAGGAACGCGTTGTCAAGGGGGAGAAGAAAGCTGCGCTGCCGCATCATTGAGGCAACCCTTGGGTGCTCGCTTGGCGTCGAGCGTTGTGCTACCGGAAAGCCCGTCGGCCAGGCAATTTTGGGCCGTAAGTGCCTGGCCAAGACCGACGGTCTCAAACGCAAACAACATCCCCCCCGGGTGTCAGGCTGCGCCCAACGATCCGCCCAGTTTCTTGCCGCAGGGGGGGGGAGAATAGGCGTACTGGGCGAAAGATTCCAACTATTCTGGAAGGAGCGACGGGACGTGTCAAGATCCTAAAAAACGCATGAGCATGTTTCGATCGCAGGCCGAGGGAGCATGGCTAGAGCCGACTGCCCGGTGCCTAGCTTCCGGCGCGGACCGCGGCGGCGAGCCGCTGGCCGAAGCCGCCCCGCCTCTCGACGAGGACAGAGTCCAGGCCCAGCCAGGCCGCCCACGTCCGCAGCTCGACTGCAAGGGAATCGGCAACCACAGTAGGCTGGACCTCGGGCTCAAGGTACGCCGCCAGCACCAGCAAGCGGCGCGTGCTACGGTCTGCCTTGAGGTCGACGCGGGCCACGAGGCGATCGCCGAGCAGGAACGGCAGCACGTAGCACCCCCACCGCCGCTTCGGCCGCGGCACGAAGATCTCGATGCGGTAGTCGAAACCGAAGAGCCGGGCCGTGCGTGGCCGGTACCAGACCACGGGATCGAAGGGCGACAGCAGGCTCGAGGCGTCGAGTTGTCGCGGCAGCCGTGCCTTTGGATGGAGATAAGCCGGCTCCCGCCAGCCCTCGACCCGCACCTCACGCAACTCGCCCGCCGCCACCAACTCGGCGAGGTGCGGGCGTGCCTCCCGGATCGGCATGCGATAGTAGTCGGCCAGGTCGGCCGCGGTGCCAACGCCGTGGGACTGGGCGGCCCGGCGCAGCAGTTCGCGCTGCGCCTCCTCGCGTCCCACGGTGCGGCGATGGTGCTCCGCTGGCAGCACACGCTCCGCGAGGTCGAACACACGCACGAAGTTGGGCCGCCGCT
>JBGQLF010001492.1:0-2617 GCA_041499985.1 Gemmataceae bacterium | reverse complement strand
TGGCAGCTGTGTGGTCCATCCCAGTAGCTCCTCAACGGCGATGGGGATGCGGAATCACTTGGCAGCTACTATTGTCTTCGCCCAGCTGCATTTGGGCAATCCTGGGGTACAGGAGGGTGATTACTCGGACGGACTCCTAGTTGAGCGCTGCACGAGTTCGTATGCTTGCCTTGGGTTGTACCAGCCCGAAGCGCCAGCGAGGGACGACGGCTTCCCGGGCTGGCGCTTCGGCGCTCGTGTCCTTGGGCGAAACTCGACATGCGAATTGTTCTGCTGACGGCGGCTCTTACGCTTGGACTCATGGCGACTGGATGGGCCCAGCAGCCGATACCAGAAGCTGCACCAGCCCCCAAACACGGCGACAGGCCTGTGACGCTGGGCGAAGGTGCTAGAACCGACCGTGTGGAAGTGCCCCCGCCGAGCGAATTGGCCCTCCGCTATTATGACACGGACAACCTGCTCTGGCTGGTCAACGTCGCCTGGGGCATCCTCATACCCAGCTTGTTCCTGTTCACCAGGCTCTCGGCCACCATTCGCACCTGGGCTCAGCGCCTCGGCCACTACTGGTTCTTGACTGTTGGAATCTATTTCGTCATCTATTCCCTGCTGCTCTACCTGATTGATTGGCCTCTCGCATTTTACCAGGGGTTCATCCGGCAGCATGCGTATGGTCTGTCGAATCAGAGTTTCGCGAAGTGGCAGGGCGATTCGCTGAAAGCATTGCTGGTGGGTCTGATCGCCGGCTGCCTGTTTTTGTGGGTCCCTTACCTACTGCTGCGACGCAGTCCGCGGCGCTGGTGGCTCTATACCGCGCTTCTCGCGGTACCGTTCCTGTTCTTTGTCGTCTTGATCTACCCCGTCTGGGTGGAACCACTCTTCAACGACTTCGGCGAGATGAAGGACAAGGCCCTGGAAGCGCGAATCCTGGCCCTGGCCCAGCGCGCCGGCATCGAGGGAGGCAGTATCTACGAAGTCAACAAGAGCGTGGATACCAAGGCTCTGAACGCGTACGTCACCGGCTTCCTCAACACCAAGCGCATCGTGTTGTGGGACACCTTGATGGCCAAGATGGATGACCGGCAAATCCTGTTCATCATGGGGCACGAGATGGGCCATTATGTCCTGGGCCATGTGGTGTGGGGCATCCTGGGGTATTCCGTGCTCCTGGCGGTCGCACTCTATTTCCTGCACCGTGCCTCAGGGGTCTTGATCCAGCGCTACCGAGACCGCTTTGGTTTCGCGCAGCTGAGCGATGTCGCGTCGTTGCCGCTCCTGGTGCTCCTGGTCCACGTGTTCTTTCTGGGAATCAGTCCGATCGAAAAGGCCTGCTCGCGCTGGATCGAGCACGAGGCGGACCGCTTCGGCCTGGAGATCACGCAGGATAACCACGCAGCTGCGACATCGTTTGTCGTATTGGAAGCAGAGAATTTGGGCAATCCGCGTCCGGGGCTGCTCTACAAGCTCTGGCGGGCCACTCATCCACCGGTCGGCGAGCGGATCGATTTTTGCAATGAGTACCGCCCGTGGGAGAACGGCCAGCCCCTCCGCTACAGCTCCCTGTTCCACCGGCGCTGAACAAGGATGAACGCAGAGAGTTCGGATCCGTCCTTCATCTTTCCTTCTTCGGAATGTTTCCCTTTCTTAACACGTTAAGTCGCGGCGCTAACGAAACTGAACGATTCACCCTCCCTAGCCTCTCTTGAAGAGGGAGGAAGAATGAAAAAGGAAGGATTCTGATTCGTCCTCCTTTCTCCTTCGAAGGAAGGGGTGAGAGAAACGCCGCAATATCCATATTTGTCGATTAGTTGCGCCTTCCCCAGAGGTGGCGTTCGCGCTTCGGATCTCGACTTGGAGCCGGCGGCCTTCGTGGAATTTGCCGAGTCAGCTGACGTCAGGGCCATGTTTTGGCACGCAAAATGATCATGGTAAAGATCGACTGACTCCGGGGAGACCACCCCTGCGCGGCCTTTCTTCGGGAGCAGCGAAGCGGAGATCGCCGTGTGGGACTATTTGGTCCTGCTCCTACTTGTCTCGCCCGTGGAGCCACCGGTACCACGCCAAGCCCCCGAGCCCTTGTGGGAGGCTCTCAAACGGGTGTCGTTGATGCTGGAGATCGTGGGACCCCATGAGCGCTGGCGCAGCGACTTCCAGGCGGAGCTGCGCTACGTCCGCTATCACTGGCGAGAGTTGCTCGATGCCCCACCCTGGACCGATTCCCTCCGCTTGCCGCCTGCCGGCGTGGCCGCGGATTGTTGCTGCTGGAATCTCGCCTACCAGGAGTATGCCCGGAATCGGCGTTGGATGTGCCGTCATCGCTGGGACGAATACACCGTCTGCCTCGAGGAAGCGCGCCAACTTTACCTGGTCTGGAAGACGGTCCTCGAGGCCGCCGATGTGAGCAACAGCTGGGTCCACCAGCGGCGCGGACTGCGGAAGCTGCGCGAGCTGATCGGGCCTGAAGCCTATGCTACCGGAACCTTGCCGCCGGCGGCACCGGTGTGGCGGTTTGAATTCCTGGAGGCGCCCTGAGAAGAGAGTGACAAGGTGACAAGGTGACAAGGTGACAGAGAGGGATCTTGCTCCCCGTCACCTTGTCACCTTGTCACCTTGTCACCTT
>JBGQLF010001491.1:0-2630 GCA_041499985.1 Gemmataceae bacterium | reverse complement strand
TTGCGTGTTTGACGCTGGCGGCGTTTGCGGTCGAGGCGTCGCGTGCGTCGCGTCTGGCTACCGTCGCGTCTGCCACGTGGGGCGCTGCGGTGGTGCCGGGAAGTGGCTATACTGGACATGGGAGCCTCCTTGGTGTCAATGCGGGCGGTGGCTCTACCTTCATTGCACCACGAAGGCTCCTTCTTTGCGACCCCTCTTCAAAAGGTCAAAAGTCGAAATCAGCTCTTCGAGATTTTTCTCGGCCAACCTGAAGTACGCATCGTCCTCCAATACTTCGTAGAAGGCATCCACGGTCCGCGCGACTTGGATGCGAAGAACGTCGGTAAAGTCCGCACCGCTGACCTCGATCCCGAGCCGGGCTGCCTGCCTGGCCGCCAGACGCTTGCCGAACAGTAGCCAGTCGATGGGGACGGACACCAAGGTGTCCCACTGCGGCGGGCCGAGCTGATTCTTGATATCCGCGCGTTGCAAGGGGATGAGTTGGCACTCGGCAAACAAGGACGGATTACCGGAACCGGATTGGTCGACCGCCCGCCAACATCTGCAAAAGGCCGTTGCCCATCTACAAACCGCCCTAAAGTATGCTCCCGACAACAAGAATTATCTCAAGATCTTGGGCGACGCCAAGGAGGCGTTGAATGAGCTGCGGCCGGCGGGAAAGCCATAACAGTAGCTGCGGCGACGCAGTCAACGTCGCATAAAACCCAAACTGTTTAACTCACGGAAGTCCTTGGCGTCAGCCGCCGGGGAGTGGCGACGGGACCGGCGGCATCTTCATTGCTAGTCGCCTCCGACCGCCCGGCGGTCGTGCCCTTATCAGGAAGGGTTTTCCACGGGTGGGTCGCAAACGGCAGGCATCTGTTCCTCCGTGATGCAGGCTCCTTCTTTAAGCCACAGGAGACCTCCGAACGGTTGAGTCGCTAGCCTGTACACTTGGTCCGGGCTAAGTTCCTGCTTACTTCCCCTCCGGCGGTAACTTCTTGAGTTTCTCCTGAATCTTCTTGGCAAAACTGGCATCGCTCTTTTTCAAGTGCAAGGCGTTTTGGTAATCGCTGCGGGCCTCCTCGGCATTGCCTTTGGCGGCCCACGCGTCCCCGCGCGCCGCGTATAGATCGGGGCGGAGAAACTCCGACTCGAAGCGCAGATCCAGCTCATGGATGACTTCGAGAGCCCTCGTATAGTCGGTGATCGCCTCATCGTATTTGCCCCAAGCGACATAGCTCTCCGCCCGCGACTGCCAGTCGTAGGGACTCTCGGGCAGCAGCTGGACCACGGCGGTCCCGTCGGTGACGGCCTTGGCGTACGCCTTCATCTCCAGGTACAGCGCCGCTCGGGAGCGGTACAGCACGACATCCTTCGGCTTCAGGCGAAGGGCAGCATCGAAACCAGCCAGTGCCTTGGCGTACTCCTTCTGGAACTTGTATTGCCAGGCTCGACTGCTCAAGACCTCGGCGTCGTGCGGCTGCACACGGAGAAACGCCGTGTAGTTGGCAATGGCCTTGGCGGGCTCGTTGTACGTGTACAGCCGGGCCAGGGTCTTATAGGCGAGTCCACAGTCGCGGTCGAGGGCCAGGGCCTGCTGGCAGTCGGTCAGGGCGAGGTCGCGGTCGGTCATCTGCTTCTCCGGTGGAGGCGCCAGCAAGCGGCGGAACGCGCTCGTGAGGGGAGGGCTGTTCCGTGTCCAGTAGACTTCCGCCCGGCGGGCGTAAGCGAGGGCGAGCTTTGGCTGCAAGCGGAGCGCTTCGTTGCAGTCCGCCAGGGCCAAGCTGTACGGTTCGGGCGCTGGGACCGTCTTGCCGAGCAAGCTGAATCGGGACAGCATCGCTTGGCTCACTCCCTGGGAGGTGTAGACCATCGCTCGGTCCAGATAGAACTGGGGTTTGTCCTTCTCCAAGCGGAGCGCTTCGGTGCAATCGGCCAGCGCCGGGTCCAGCCGGCCCTGGTGGTAGTAGTGCAAGGCACGCTGGTGATAGTCGGCCGCTGTGCGTACCCGGGTCATCCAGTCCACCTCGGTCAGGTAAGCGCGGATTTCGGCAACGTCAATGGCATAGTTGAGCGCCTGAGCGCCGAGCGAGCCGCCCTGCGTCAGCGCCACCAGCTCACCCCGGTCGTTGACGACAGGCCCGCCGCTATCGCCCGGATTGGTCGGTGCCTGCGTCTCCACCACACTGGCTTCATGGACGAGAAACTTCTGGCCGGCCCGCGAGCGCCATTGCTTGCGGCTGACTTGTTTGACGTAGCCCCGCGTGTACAGCCAGAGAGCATCACTCTTGCCGGGGTTGCCGATGGAATGCAGCGCGTGGCTCGGCTCGGGACTGGCGGTTGCTAACGGAACCGAGGCCACGTCGCCGGGCAGTGTCGGGACCACCAGCAGTGCCAGGTCACGCGGCTCGGTGGCATCGAGCACCCGTGCCTCCACCGCCCGTCCCTGGTCGGCCAGCTGTTTGAGGTGTTCCTGGTAGTATTTCCGCTCGGCGATGAGCTTGCCGCCTTGGTAGGCGGGAAAGACCACAACCACCTTGTCGTGCACGCCATATTTGGCCATCTGGAGCACGACGTGATAGTTGGTCACCAGCAGCTTCCGGTCACGGTCCAAGACCCAGGCACTGCCCGAACCGTCCGGCGTCACG
>JBGQLF010001490.1:0-2656 GCA_041499985.1 Gemmataceae bacterium | reverse complement strand
CGGAAGCCCTCGATGCGGCGGACACGATGGATTGCCCGGCCCAGGAGCTGTGTGGGGGCCGGACCGGTTGGCTGGTGCGCAGGTGTCTCGGCGCCACGGAGGAGGTAGCCGCGCCAGTCGCCGGTCAGTTCCTGCGCCGTCGTGAGGAGCTTGGTTTGCTCCGCCGCGTCCGTAAGGTCCGCCACGGCTTGGAGCGTGACCTGGACGTTGAGGATGATCCAAGCTTGCCAGGGATTGGGGACGTAATGGCCGCCGGGTAAAGGGGAGCCGAGTAGCGCTCCCACTTCGAACAGGGCTACCTGGTGATCCTCCGCGAGGTACAGCACGGGGAAGGCGGGTTTGGAGCTCGTAGCCGGGCTGTAGCGGCTGGAGATCCGGGTGGTATGGGCGGTGGCGAGTGCGGCTGGCCAGTAGTGCGCTTGGAGGGCGCGATACCAGACCCTGTTCTCCGGCCGAGTAACCAGCGCGCGGCAGGCGTCCAGGTTCACGTCGGCAAACCGTACTTGATTGCCCGCAGAAGGTCGCGCAAAACAGCTTCGCGGGCCGTGCCGATCAGGTCTCTGGGTTTCTGCCCGCCTAACTGGTCGTTGGGCGTGTCCAACCAGGTTGCCGGCTCGGCGATCAGGGTCTTGATCTCCTGGTGGATGTCTTCCTTCTCGCCGGGGAGCAACCCGTTGACGGTCGATCTCATGAATAGTCCTTTCATCTGACAAACCGGAGCAAGTCCACTCGTTCCTCAGTATACACCAAACCGGGGCCGCTGGGCGGCCCCGGGCAAACCTTGTGTTTCTTCGGGAACTACACTCAGATACAATCAAGTTGCTGGACGAGGCTTATGAAACGGCGCCGTCCACTGGGGCTGTCCAAAGAGGCACTTTACTCGGATCTGCCAGGGAATACCCATGACGCAAACGATTCGGGCCCATTTTGACGGCAAAGTGATTGTACCCGACGAACCCGTGCAGCTCCCGGTGGGACAGCCGTTGTGCGTTTACCTGGACCTGGCGGATGCCGCAGCACCTCGTTTCGCTGGCCTCCTTCAGTTCGCGGCGGATCTGCCGGACGCCCCGCCGGACCTGGCTGCCCAGCATGACCACTATTTGTATGGAAGTCCCAAGCGATGACGGCGACCTTGCAAGACGTTTTCGCCGACACCTTGTTTTGGATCGCTCTGGTCATCAAGCAAGACCAGTACCATGGCCGCGCGCAACAGTGGTCGCAGCGCATCACCGGCCGCATCCTGACGACGGTCCCCGTGTTGACGGAAACGGCCAATGCGCTGGCTCGGCCCACGTGGCGTTCCCACGCTGTTGCCCTGATCGATCACCTCTTGCAACGTCAGGATGTCGAGGTGTTGGTGCTTGCTCCGGATCTCTGGCAACGAGGCTGGGAACTCTATCGCACTCGGCCGGACAAAGCCTGGAGCCTCACCGACTGTATCTCCTTCCTGGTCATGCAAGATGCGAATCTGGTGGATGCCTTAACGGCGGACGAGCATTTCCGGCAGGCCGGCTTTCGCCCGGTGCTGCTGGAGGAACCGTAACCGATCGTACCCCCCCCCTTACCTCAGCAAGCGTCGCGGTCACGTCCAAGTCTTCCGATCCTACCTGTCTTGCCGACAACACCGCCTGGGACGACTTTGTGCTGAACAAATGCCATGCCGCCTGCCGAAGATTACTGGGTGCAGATCGAGCAGGTTTTCGGCGATGAAAGGAGACATGGATGGCGAAGGCACGCATGGGTGCGGGGCTGGTGGCGGGTTGCCTGCTCCTGTGGGGCGGTACGGCCTCCGTGTGGGCGGCCCCGCCGACCGCGGCGGAAATCCTGCGCATCCGCCCCAAGCAGGAAGGCGTCGTCTACACCACGCCCGCGCCCCAAGAACAGGACGCGTGCAAAGTGGAACTCGTCCAGGGTTCCAAGCGCGGTAGCAGTGGCTGGCTGGTCCGCGATGCCCGCGGCTTGCCGTTGCGGCGCTTCTTCGACACCGATGGCGACAAGCAAATCGACATCTGGTCCTACTATCACGAAGGCGTCGAAGTCTATCGCGAAATCGACACGAATCACGATCGCAAACCCGATCAGTTCCGCTGGCTCAATAGCGGCGGCATGAAATGGGGCATCGATGTCAACGGGGACGGCAAGATCGATGCCTGGAAAATGATCTCCGCCGAGGAAGTCGGCCAGGAGATTCTCCAGGCCGTCATCACGCGTGACTTCAGCCGTATCCAGGCCCTGCTGATCACCAGCGCGGATATCAAAGAGCTGGAGTTGCCGGCCGCCGAGGCCAACCGCATCGTGGAGCTGCAAAAGCAGGCTGTGGCCAAGTTCCAGAATGTCGCCCATCGCTTGACGACTCTCAATGAGAAAACCAAGTGGCTGCATCTGGAAACCGCGGCCCCACAGTGCCTGCTGGCCGAGACGCTCGGCACCAAGCAGGACGTGCTGAAGTACAAGAGCGGCACGATCATGTGCGAGACCGACGGCAAGCACGAATGGCTCCAGACGGGCGAGATGATCCAGGTTGGCCAGGCCTGGCGGCTCGTCGATGGGCCCGCGCTGGGTACCGGCGACGAAACAGCGGGAACCAACAGCATCAGTCCCGAGCTGCAAGCTTTGCTGGATCAGCTTCGTGAGCACGATGCCACGCTGCCCAAGT
>JBGQLF010001489.1:0-2663 GCA_041499985.1 Gemmataceae bacterium | reverse complement strand
CAGAATCGATTCGAGGGCCAGCAGATTACTCGGCAGGTCGTCGACCAGCAAGATGTTCACTTTGTCAGCCGCGGACATGTCTCCTCATCTCCCCGGCGGTGGGGGGCCGCAGCAAAAGTAGGATAGCGCTTTCCCCGATCAGTAACGCCCGGTTCTCAATCTGATTCCAGGAAGCAGCCTCCCTCGGCCCTTGCGGCAACACTGAGTCCACCATCTGATAGTGGGTCCGATGGAGAGCGCGCAGAAGCAGGCCGGTCTTGGCCAACCGCTGAAGTCGAAGCTTTACCCAAGACTTACACTGGGCCAGCGCTGGCGCGACCACGACCAGTCTCCCAGCCAGGCCCCCTAGCAAGAGGCGCCCGGTGGAGCGGACCCAGCTCATGCGTGGGCCTCCAGAAAAACAAGGGATCCCCAGCCGGAGAATGACGCAAATTGCGTACCGCTCTGGATAGCGGAAGGATAGAGGAGGAACGAAGAAGGAGGCAGGACGCAAAACCTTGCGTCCTGCCTCCTTCTTTCTTCGGGAGCGGGATCTTACCAGCACTGCTCCGCGCTACACGCCCGGTGATCGGCGACATCCGGTCCGCGCGCGCGGCGGACGGCGGCACAGATGCCGTTCACGTCCAATCCCAAATCGGCAAGCAGCTCCGGGCGTTCCGCATGTTCGATAAAGCGATCGGGAATCCCCAAGCGGTGGAGGTGCCGCGTGTCCAGGCCTGCGCCATTCGCTGCCTCCAGAAGGGCACTGCCGAACCCACCTTCGAGCGTGCCCTCTTCCACGGTGAGAATCAACGGCAACTGCTCCACGGCGCGGAGTAAGGTTTGCCGATCCAACGGCTTGGCGAAGCGCGCATTGATGACACCGATTTCCAGCCCCTCCTCACGCAGCCGATCCGCGGCCCGAACACAAGTCGGGAACAGGCTGCCGTAGGCGATGAGCATGCCGTCGCTGCCCCATTCGTAAATCTCTGCCTGCCCCAACTCGATGGGCGCCAGACCGCGCTCGACCTTCTCCAGATTGGCCTTGGGGTAACGCAGCGCTACCGGTCCCGGCTGGCTCAAGGCGAAGCGTAACATCGGCGCCACATCCAGCTCGTCGCCCGGGGCCATGACCACAAAGTTGGGGAACAGCCGCAGGTAGACGGTGTCGAAGACACCGTGGTGGGTCGGTCCATCGGGTCCGGTCAGACCGGCTCGGTCGAGACAGAACGTCACGGGCAGGTTTTGCAGCGCCACTTCCTGGAAGAGCTGGTCGAAGGCTCTTTGAAGGAAGGTCGAATAAATGGCCGCAATCGGCCGGATGCCTGCCTTGGCCAGCCCGGCGGCAAAGGCGACCGCGTGCGACTCACAGATGCCGGTGTCGAAGAAGCGGTCCGGGAAGTCGGTGCGCACCTTCTCGAGCTTGTTCCCCTGGCACATAGCGGCGGTGATCACCGTGACCTTGGGATCGTCTTGCAGCGCCTGGTAGATGGCCGAGCTGGCCGCGTCGGTATACGCTTTGGAGCTGCCGCGCTTGAGCGACAGGATGGTCCGCTGCGGGCCGACTTTCTCGAACACCGGCGGGGTGTGGTACGTGACCGGATCCTGACAGGCCTGCGGCACTCCCTGGCCTTTCTTGGTGAGGACGTGCAGCAGCACGGGCCCCTTCTGATCCTTGACGTCGCGCAGCCAGCGCCTGAGCGAGGGCAGGTCGTGACCATCCACCGGGCCGATGTAGCGGAAGCCGAGCTCCTCAAACAACATGCCTCCGGTGAGCAACGCCTTCAGACCGTCGCGGATCTGGTTGATGGCCTGATTGGCCATGTCGCCGACAAGGGGCACGCACGCCAGCACATTGTGCAGATGGCGCATCGAATCCTGGTAAAGGTTGGTCAGGCGGGCGCGATCGAGACAATGGGCCAGGCCGCCCACGCGGGGGCAGATGGACATCTCGTTGTCATTGAGGATGACCAGCAAGTTCTTGCCCAGGCCGCCGGCGTTGTTGAGCGCCTCGAACACGATCCCGGAAGGCAGGGCGCCATCGCCGATCACCGCAACGCTGTAGCGTTCCCCGTGACCGAGCAGGTCCTCGCCGACCTTGAGTCCCAGGGCGCACGAGACGCTACAGCCGGCGTGGCCGGTCATGAACAGGTCGTACGGGCTCTCGTGGGGATTGGGATAGCCCATCAGGCCGCCCCGTGTGCGAATGGTCTCGAACTGCGGATACCGGCCGGTAATCAGCTTGTGCGGATAAATCTGATGCCCTGTATCCCAGATGAGGCGGTCCCGGCTGAAATCAAAGGTAAGGTGCAGCGCCAGACACAGTTCCACCACGCCCAGGTTGCTGGCGAAGTGGGCCGGACGGATACTGAGAACGCGTACCAGCTCGTCGCGCATCTCCTGAGCTAGTTGAGCCAGCTCGTCCTCGGTGAGCTGATGCAAGTCCGCGGGCGAGGCGATCCTTGTCAGTAGCGCGCTCATCGCGTTCTCCTTAGTAGGGGTTAGGGGTCTGCTTACTGTAAGGACAAACGACGGGTTGTTTAACGTAGCCACAAGCGTCCTCTGTTACCGGCCATAACCTTTTGCACAACAATTGGCCATGAGGTTTTGCACAAGGGAGTAGTGTGGTAGAGTAAAGCCTTGTCGTTCGCTCTTGCTCGGTTGTCTACTTGGGGAACCTTCTG
>JBGQLF010001488.1:0-2665 GCA_041499985.1 Gemmataceae bacterium | reverse complement strand
GGAGGGACAGACGGCTCACCTGGTGCTCGAATACATTCGAGGCCAGGATCTGCTGAAGATCCTGGAGGCAAACGGCCATCGGCCCTTCCCTCTCCCGCTGATCCTCGAATGGGGCCAGAGCATTTGCGATGTGCTGATCCACATGCATGGCCAGTCGCCGCCTCTGGTGCACCGCGACCTGAAACCGGATAACATCATGCTGCTGGAGGATCAGCGCTCGATCAAGCTCATCGACTTCGGCACCGCGCGCGACATCGGCCGTTCGCAGAAGACGCGGCTGGCGGCCAAGACGCGCGTGTACACCGAAGGCTACGCTCCTCCCGAGCAGATTATCGGCAAGCCCGAAGCGCGGAGTGACCTGTTCGCCCTGGCGGGAACGCTGTACCATCTGGCCACGGGCAAGGCGCCCGAGGGCTACTACACCGCTCGCGAACTCGAGGCGCAGCTCAACGGCACGAACGGGACCGTGCCGGCGGAGCAGCGCTGGTTCTTTGAGCTGCTCAAGATCAACCTCGCGGAGGACGCCAACGAGCGTTACTTCTCCGCCCGCGAGTTCAAGGCCGATCTCAAGCGGGGGCAGCTGACCAAGGAAGTTTCCTGCCCCAAGTGCCGGGTTGTCAACCCGGTCCGGCAGCCCTATTGCAAGCAGTGCGCGGAGCCGCTCACCGATCTGACCCCTCCGTGCGGCCACTGCGGCAAGCTCAACCGGATGGGCAGCCGCTGTTGCATTCAGTGTGGCAATCGTCTCCGGTAAAGTCCGGAGTATGCAATGGCCAACGATTCACGACGGACCACGGACAAGTGATATGACAGCGCATTCTCCGGATCCGCCACCGGGCGGGCTGCAATCCATGCTGACCCGGCTGCGCGGGATGGTCCAAGCTCTCAAGGCGCCAGACGAGGCCGAAGCCAGCTCCGAGGAAGTTCTGCCGACGTGGGATACACCCGGGATGGCGGAGCTGCCCGCGCCGGAAGCACTGCCCCTGCCGGCGCCGCCGACAGCGACACCAGCCGAAGCGACTGAAACGGGCCTCGTTGCCGAGGCAGTCCACGCAGAGGCTGCGCCGATGGAGCCGGCTTCACCCGTCGAACCGGCTGCGGCTCCAGGGCCTGTCGTGTCCGCTCTGGCGGCGCTGTGCCCAATCTGTCAGGCGCCGCGTACAGCAACCGATGCGTATTGCGATAACTGTGGCTTGGTTTTTCCGCCCGACGAGCCGCCCTCCTCGGCACCGCCGCCTGCCGAATCGCCGGCTCCGCCAAGACTCCTGGCGGGACGTTATCAACTCGGCCAACGATTGGGCGAGCGCGGCGGCATCCTCCGTTACCGGGGCGTGGATCATGGAGCCGGGCTGCCGGAGGGACAGCCGGTCGTCATCCTTCAGGCCGCACACGCCGAACTGCCTCAAGCGATGCCCGCCCCGGAGGTGCTTCGGCCGGCCGCGGAGGAATCGATCCAAGACAGCGAGTTCTTGCCGGCGGTTCCAGCCGCGGAGGCAGCCCAACCTGCCGAGCCCGCCTGGCCCAGCCTCGCCTGGGAAAGTGCCCTGCTGCACCAGGTGCAACACCCGGCACTGCCTCGGGTCGTGGATCAGTTTGTCGAGGAGGGGTTCGATTACCTCGTCGAAGAATGGCCGACCGGTCGAGCCCTCTGGGACGCCTGGGATGATCCGGAAGCGACGGCGGCACAGCGCTTCGGCTGGCTGAAGGAGCTTGCCGCAGGGTTGCGGGAGCTACACCGCGGGGGAGCGATCCTCGAAGCGCTGCGGCCAGAAATCGTTGTGGTGACACCCGAGGGCCAGGCTCGGCTGACCGATCTGGCCGACCTGTTGCCGCTACCGCTGCCGCCCAATCCGCCCATTCGGGCGACGTATTACACCGCCCCTGAGCTGGTGCTGCACAGCGAGCAAGCCGATGCCCGTGCCGACCTGTACACGTTTGGGGCGCTGCTCTACGCCCTGTATGTCGGACGTGAGCTAGCGGAGATGGATTTTGAGATGCAGGGAACGCCCAAGCCGTTCCTGGAGCGCTTTCCCGACGTTCACCCCTTGCTCGGACGCCTGATCAGCAAGACCTTTTGCCGCGATCCGAACGAGCGCTTTCCCACAGAAGAAGCGGCTCACGAAGATCGCACTGGCTTTGCCGAGCTGCTCCGGACGCTGGAGGTGTGCCGGCGGACGTTGGATCGGGTGCGCCTGGAGATTGCCGCCTGGACGACCACGGGGATGGTGCGGAGCGGCAACGAGGATGCCTTTGCCTTGCTGCACGCGGTGGAGTCGCGGCAGGATGATTTGGCCGAATCGGCCCTGGTCCTCCTGGCCGACGGCATGGGCGGCTGCGAGTTCGGCGAAATCGCTGCGGCTCTAGCCGTACAGGTCGTGCGGGCAAACCTGCTGCGGCAAAAGTTATTCGCGGCCTTGGTCGGCGATTCCGGCTTGCGAGACGATTCTTCCCGAGTGGAAGCCTCGGACGATGTGGAGACACCCAAAGCGTTACTCGCAGCGGCGCTGAAGGAAGCCAACCAGCAGGTTTACCTGGCGGCGCGGCATGGCAACGGACAAGGCGGGATGGGTTGCACCGCGGAAGCAGTCTACGTGGATGGCCGGCATCTCTTCGTCGGCCATGTCGGTGATAGCCGCACCTATTACCTGCACCAGGGCCGACTCCT
>JBGQLF010001487.1:0-2668 GCA_041499985.1 Gemmataceae bacterium | reverse complement strand
CTTGTTCCATGCAATTCGCGGTCATCAGAGAGCCTACCGAGCAAGACGTCTGGCGATTCCGTACCTGTCTCATTGTAGCGGGGAGGTCGCTCGTCAGCTTCCTGGCCGCGCCCCCGAGGGCACGGTTTACGGCCACTTCGTTGCTCACTCAATGGGTGGCAGTGCCGGCATGGCAAAATCCGATGCAAACGTCAGGTAGTTCTTGCCCGACCAGGCTTCGCCGCTCAGGAGACGGATGGCAAACGGCTCGCCCTCTGGCGCCGCCATGTCGAGTACGAGGCGCCGCCAGTAATCGTGATCGGTGACACGAATGCGAACTGGATCGCCCAGTTTCCAGCGGATCTTGCGCGGAAACTCATAATTCCACTCCGGATCATAGCGATTGGCGATGATCGTGCTGGGTCCGTAGCGAATGCCGGCAACTTCCAGCTCGACAGAGAGATCCGGTCCCCGACTGAAGAAGTGGGCGATGCGGCGTTCAAATTGCCCACGGCGCAGCACCACGCGATAATCCACCGGCGCCGTGACCTGCTCGCTCCAACGCAGCAATTCCTTGGCCGTTGGCGTGAACTGTCCCTGCGGATGCACGGCCTGATACGTACGGCAGCGCGCGACTAACTCCGGCATATCGCCGGGCCGGGCCAGGAAGTGATCGCGCACCGCCCGAAAGTCGTGCTTATCCCAGTCGCTCTCGATGGCGCACAGAGTTGCTTGGGCTTCCGCAACGAAGGCGCCGGCGGCATGCTGGTCCAGGTAGTGCTGATAGTGCTCCCGCCGTGTCTGGAAGTTCAAGGGTCGGCGGGCAGAATAATCCCGAGCCGCTTCGATGTCGCGCGCGTCCAGTCGGCGCCCATACATCTCTTGGCGCTGCCGGACCTCGGCCGCACGTGGACTGCCTGGGAAATCGCGTAAGAATTGGCCCGCCTGGGTCAGCAGCATGGCCAGATCCACTTTGTGCTGTTCCGCCCCGACCAGGTCGTCGTAAGCACGCTGCGCCCGGCGATTGCGCCCCTCTTCGCGCCGGGTCTGGAGCCTAGCCCGGAGCGGCTCCAGCTCGGCCGCGGTACTCAGTTCGGGATAGTCCAAGCTCAAGCTCTGGAGCTGCTGCCAAAGATCTTCGGAATCGCCTTCCGGCATGGCGGCCTGGCGCTGCAACTCGGCCAGCCAAGTCGTGCCCTGTTGCCGGTGGGCGTCTTGCGCGACGGTCTGGAGGTGCTCCTCTTCTGTCCGCGCGTCCAGCGGAGGTAACACGTGGCGTGTCGGATGCCAGACTTGGTAGGTCCGCCAGTGGTGCAAAATCGCCGTGGCATCGCCTGCATGGTCGGCCTCGAAGCGGAGCGCACGCTGGTAGCCCAGAACATCATAGGTTGCCAGGCCCGTCACCAGGCAAGCGGCCGCGGTCGCGCCCAGCAGGCGCCGGTACCGGGAGCGGCGCCGGCGTAACTCGTGCACGCGCCGCTTATACGTGGCCGTGGCCGGCGCCTCGGGATAGCGCCGGGCAAAGCAGGCCACACAACGCTCCAGCAAGCCGACTTGACCTACCGCCATCGACCACAGCTGTTCGAGCCGGGCCTCGTCTTGGAGTTGCAGGGATCGCGCCAACCAGGTCAGCGGCTCGGCCAGGTTGCGTGTTTCCAGTTTCCAGCTCCGCTCACCCGGTTCGGCAGCGCCCAGGCACAGGCTGCTGACCGCGAACAGGTCCCTGTGTCGGCAATGGACTTCCAGTGCATGCTGGATCATTCCTAGTTGCTCTGCCCAGTCATCTGACGCCAACTGCTCCGGCCCAAGGAGATCGGCCTTGGTCAAGAGCAGGGCGACCGGGCGGTCCATGATCGGTTGGGGTTCCACGGCCAAGTAATCTTCCAGGAGTTGCTCCACTTCTTGCTGCCTGCGGAGACGTTCCGCCGGGGAAGCCAGCAGGGTGGCATCGAGGCAGAGCCAGACGGCATCACAATCGCGGAGAAAATCGCGAATCGGTTCCTCCCGGCCAAGCTCGATATGCTCGCCCTGGTAATCCTTCAGGAGCAGCTCCAGCCGCGTGGTGCCGTGATAGAGGTGAAAGCGCAGCTCCGACTCCGCCAGCGTCGCCGGGAGCAGCCGGCCCGATTCGAGTTGGAGGATCTTATCGGAGAGGTAATCAGCAGTGCGGGCATCCGCAGCGGCCAGGCGCAGACCGTCGAGTCGGCCCCCGACGGCCTCACGGTAGAGCATGGTGAGCAGAGTCGTCTTGCCCACGCTGCGATGGCCAAACACGCCGACACGTTGAGGCCGACACAACCGCTCCGCCAGCAGTCCGGCGGGGTTCTGGGCTTGCCGCATGATCGCTCTCCTCGCCATCCCCACAGCCAACCAAGCTACACTGGTCGCTCTATTGTAATTCGTCCGCCGGCATTTATCATTTGGAAGCTGGGCTCGGGTGGATTCGCGACATCACCTGGGTTCTACGGGAGACGACATCGATGAAGCGGAATCCAAGCTCGTGGCCGAGGGACTACAGAGTGTTGATGTGTCGGAGAACACTAGCCCGGAGCGCTAGCGAGGAAGGCGGCCCTCCCTCGCTAGCGCTTCGGGCTAGTAAGAGCCCCGAAAAGCTGTCGATCGCACGCTGGCCAGGACTGCTCCGATGGGAGAACTGGACCATGGTGCTGCTGTTGGCGGGATACTTGCT
>JBGQLF010001486.1:0-2671 GCA_041499985.1 Gemmataceae bacterium | reverse complement strand
GTCTGGAAGTGCTCGTCGAGTTTCGCAACCCTGTGGCAATCGTCACCAAAGGTCAGCTGGTCACGCGCGATCTCGACCTGTTGACGGAGCTGACTCGATACGAAGCCGCGGCCGTCCTCCTGTCGATCACGACGCTGGATGGTAAGCTCGCCCGCATCCTGGAGCCGCGCGCAGCACAGCCCGCGGGCCGGCTCGCCGCCATCGCGGCGCTGGCGCAGGCCGGCGTGCCGACCGGCGTGCTGGTGGCTCCCGTGATCCCCGGTCTGACGGATCACGAGCTACCGGCGATTCTGAACGCCGCGGCACAGGCTGGCGCGCGCTTTGCCGGCTACGTGCCCTTGCGACTGCCGTACGCCGTGGCAGCGCTGTTCGAGCAATGGCTCAGCCAACATCTGCCCGAGCGCAAGGAGAAGATCCTCGGCCGAATCCGCGCACTCCGCGGCGGAAAGCTGAACGACGGGCGCTTTGGCTCGCGGATGCGCGGCCAGGGAATCCTGGCCGACGTGATCGATGCCCTATTTCGACTTGGTTGTCGCCAGGCGGGCATCGGAGGCGGCGGACCGAACCTCTCCACCGCCGCCTTCCGACGGCCGGGGGGAGAACAACGCCTGCTCTTTGAGTGAATCGAAACGAGGGCATCCGCCAAACGATGCTGCTGGTTGCCGATAACGAAGCAGAGAGGCATGAATAGCGCCGCGGCTGGAGGAAGTGTAGCTACTTCTGCGCTAGCCGAGAACCCGATACAGGCTCAGAGCGTATCTACTTCAAGTCGCTCACCGGAAAAGTGGATCCCCGCTTGAGCGACGCGCCGTCTTTGCGGGCTATTCGGTGTCAGAGCCACCCTGCCGCTCGCGACCCAAACGAAAAATGGCGTCAACTGGCCGAGCAATGGCGCCTCCGCTCTCAGCCAGCTGTGCAACCACTTCAGTTTATCGATCACTTCTTGGACATGACTCGAAGATGCGGGATGGATCTCGACCCACACGACGTGCTCGCGATCGTTCTTGACGCCGATCCCGTAATCCCACCGGCTCTCGTCTGGATAGGAAGCGAGCAAAGCCCGGTCTGTATCGATGCTGCCTGTAAGCAATCGCCCGTCCCGGCAGGTGATCCGCTGACGATCGCTGGTTCGGACCGCTTGCAAACCGCTGCGGTATACTGCTGCCAGGCAATTGGTCCCAAATACCGCATCCTCAAAGGCGCTACTCACGCTCGCGCTCCTGATTCATCATCACGCTGGCCACCACGTCCTGGACCCGGCCGCTGAACTCAGTCAGTCCTCCCCAGCCGGCTTCCGCAGCGTCCGCAGCACCCGGATCAAGATTGGAGATTTCGTGCGTTCGTCGCGTGGTCCGGTCAAAGTAGTAAACGCGCGCCTCCTTCGCTAATACTCTTTCCGCCATCTTCCGCATCGAAGGCGTTCCTTCCACATCAAACACCTCCAACAATTTCACCGGGTTTGCCCGATGCCGCCGCAAGGTCTGCATGGCCCAGACGACATCCAACACGTGCGGCGAGTGAGTGGAAAGACAAACACGGTAGCCTCGGGAAAGCAACTCCAGCACCAACAGCAGGACCGCGGAAATCGCCTGCGGATGGAGTCCCATCTCGAGTTCTTCGATCACGACCCATTCAATCTCGGCTCGTCGGGACACCTTGGTCGGGGGAAGAAGCCAGTAAAGCCCCAGCAGCAAGGGAACGAACTCGCGCTGCCCAGCAGACCATACCATGTACGGAAACGGCGTCTCGCCGTCCTCCTGGGAGAGGACCAAGCGCTTCTGCGCGCCGTGCTTATCGACGCGCAGTCCAAAGTCCGCGAAAACAGTCCGTTTCAGGAGTTCGCGAATTTCCGACTTCAAGCGGCGAGTCTGCGGAAACAGGGCCTCGCCCTGGGCCAACTCTGATTCCATCAGCAACCGGAGCTTTTCGCTGAAGTCCCGGACCACGAAGGGGTCTCCGGGGCTGTAGTCTGTAAAGGGGCGCGGCCAACCCTTGCCCAGCGTCAGCACCCGTTGGGCGGGGATGAAGAACAGCGTTTCATCCTTGTACCGCTTTTGCCGGCCAATGAGCTTGTGCAAGTCAATCGGCTCACCCCGGACGGTGATGGTGCTATCGTCTTGTCTCCAAATGCCGCGCATTCCCTCACCAAAATAGCTATCGAGAAACTCGTTCAGGTTTTTTCCCCAGTCGAGACCATACCGCTTCATTTCCGCGAGCACGCAGCCGATATCGACAAGCAGCTTATGGAATTGCAGGAGAATGCTCTTTCCCGTCGCCTGCGGGCCGACCAGGACAGTCAGGTCGCCAAACTCGACCTTGGCGTCCGCAATGTGGGCCACGTGCTGGAGATGAAGTTCATGGGACATATTCGTTCCCCGTCCCTGACAAGGGTCGCTGCATCTTCTCGCTGAGGTGGGCCTGCCGACTCATGACTCCTCCACGGCCTTCGCCTGACTATCCTCACTACCGACCCGAATCTTAGCCTCCTGCCCGTCCAAAGAGTCCCCCGCACGGGCCTGGTTATGCGCTCGACATCATGGAGCCTCCCCTCACGCGCTCCCGAATACGCCCTTCGCTTTTGTGAAAGCGAGCGGGGTGGCGTCTGCTGCTTGCAGATGGCAGATTGAAACGCCAATCTGCCTGCCAATCTGCAATCAGCAGACGCCACCCC
>JBGQLF010001485.1:0-2681 GCA_041499985.1 Gemmataceae bacterium | reverse complement strand
GCGACCGATCCGCTCGTCCCGCCTGGGGTGGACCCGGCCCGTCTGCGCGAGCTGCTGCACGACCCGCAGAACCCCCGCAGCCAGAGCCAGGCCGCTCTGCTGCTAGTCCAGAACCCGTCGCCCGATGCCGATGCGATCATCCGCCAGGGATTGCGCCAGACCCAAGCGCCCGAGACCTTCCGAGCCCTGGCATCGGCTCTGCGCTTGAGCCGCGATGCACGTTTTCGGGACGAACTGCTTGCGGCCCTGACGGCAGGCTCTCCTCTGATTCGCGAGGCAGCCGCCGGAGCGCTGGCCGAGCTGACCGATGGTAACCTGGTCGTGCGTTTGAAGGGACTTATCGAAGACACCAAGATCGAACTGGCCGTGCGCCAGACGGCGGTCGGGATCCTGGGGCGAAGTGGTTGCAAGGCGGCGGTGGTGATCCTGCTCCAGCAGTTGGCCACAGACGATGAGACCCTACGTCAAGCGGCCGCGGAGGCGTTGACGGAACTGACCGGCCAAATGTATGGCATGGATCTCGTCTGCTGGCGCCAGTGGTGGGAGCGCCAAAAGGATCTCTCCAATGAGCGCTGGCTGGAGGAACGCCTGGCCTATCGGGTGAGCCGGGCACGTCGTCTCGAGGCAGACCTCGAACGGACCCGGGACCAGGTTGTCCGGTTGCATCAGCAGCTGTATGGCCGGCTGCCGACGGCGGATCGACTGGGTCATGTTCAGACGCTGGCGGATCACGACGATGCCAGTGTGCGCCTGTTGGCGGTTAACTGGAGTGTCGAGCTGCTGCCCGTGGCCGAGGGCGTGGGCCAAAAGGCGCTGCTCGACTTGGTGCTACGGCTCAGCCACGACGGGGCCCCGGAAGTTCAGCGCGCCGCCGTGCTTGCCCTCGGACGCGTCAACGATCCACAAGCCTTCGAGCGTCTGCACCTCCTCTTGCAGCAGGGCGCTGCCCCCGTGCGTGCCGCCGCGGCCCGTGCCCTGGCGCAGCAGGCTCGCGGAAGTGGGCCGGAAGCATTGGCTCGCCAGCGACAAGTGGTTCCGGCATTGCAGAAGGCTCTGGATGACCCGGCCCTGGAGGTTGTCGTCGAGGCGGCCGAGGATCTGGGAGCACTCGGAGTTCCAGAGGCTGCTCCGGTGCTGCTGGTGCTGCTCCGGCATCCTTCCAAGCCCGTGCGGCAGATCGCGGCCCAGGCGCTGGAGCGCGTGGCCGATCTCACTGTGCTGGATGGCCTGCTCGAAGTCCTGGACGATCCCGCGGCCACCGTGCGCTTTAGCCTGGTCGGGGCACTTGGTCACGCGGCGGGAGAGGGCCGGACGTTGACGGAAGGGCAACAAGCACGGCTCCTGGCCCGGCTCGAGGGGATCTTGTTGCGGGACGCCGACCCCGGCGTGCGGAGCCGGGCGGCGACCGTGCTGGGGGAGTGTGGCCGGCCAGTGGTGTTGCCGTTGCTCTGGCGCCGCGTGCTCGCTGCCGAGGATAGCCGGGTGCAGGAGAAGGCCTGGCTGGCCGTGGTCGAAATCTTGGTTCACTCGACAAACCTGGAGCTGCTGCGCGATTGGGATCATATCGTGGCGGAGGCCAAGCAAGGGCCGCGCCGGCTTCAACTCTGGAGTGAAGTGTACGGCCGTTGGCAGAAGCGCGAGGAAACCAAGCCGCTCGCCGCGCTTGCTGTCGAAACACTCGTACAGGTGCAACTGGAGCAGGGCAAATGGGCCGCGGCGCTGCCGTTGGTGCGCGAGCTGCTGGCCCGGCCCGGCAAGGACGCCGAGTTGGACAACCGCCTGCGCTGGCTCTGGACCGTGGGCGAACAGGCTCTTAAGGAAGGCAATCGGCCGGAAACATTGCGCGTGGTGCAGGAGGCCCAACCGTTCCTGTCCCGCCGGCGCAACTGGGCGGAAGAGTTCGAGAAGCTCCAGGAACAGGCCGGGAAGCTTGAAGATCGTAGGTAGAGGATTGTGGTTGGCCGCGGAATCCGGTATCTTCTATCTTCGATCCTTGATCCGCGATCCTCAAGCCGCGATCCGCGATGCACGAACGATCCCTCTATTACGTCGGTCTGGATGTCGGTGGCACGAGCATGAAAGCAGGCGTCGTCGATGACGCCGGCCGGCCCCTGAGCAAGCCGGTGAGCTTGCCAACCGAGGCGCACAAGGGCCAGGAACGCGGCCTGGAGCGCATGTGCGAAACCATTCGCCAGGCGGTTGCTTTGGCTGGGTTGCACCTGGACCAGATCGCGGCCATTGGCGTCGCCACGCCGGGCACCATGGACATTCCCGCCGGCATTATTCTCGATCCACCCAACCTCAAGCCGTGGCAAAATGTACCGGTGCGCCAGCACATTCGCGACCTCTTTCGCGTGCCGACCGCGTTCCAGAATGACGCCAACGCCGCGGCCTATGGCGAATTCTGGGCCGGAGCCGGCAAGGAGGCGCGCAGTATGGTCCTGTTCACGCTCGGCACCGGCGTGGGGGGCGGCATCGTCCTGGGCGACCGGGTACTCGAAGGCGAACACAGCCACGGGGCAGAGCTGGGCCATCAGAAGATCGAGATGACCCATCCGCGGCAATGCGGCTGCGGTCGCTGGGGCTGCCTCGAGGCGTACGCCAGCGCCAGCGCAGTGGTCAAACGAACTCAGGAAGCCCTGGCCGAGGATGGTGGCCGCTCGTCTTTGCAGCGCGAACGG
>JBGQLF010001484.1:0-2686 GCA_041499985.1 Gemmataceae bacterium | reverse complement strand
CCCGAGGGCAGGCGTTCTCGAAATGAAGTTGACACCGGTGCAGCCGCGGAGTACGCCATCTTCCAGGGATCTGCCACCGTTGCGACACCGAGGTCTTCCCGATGAGAAACACGATGGACATCAAGATCGGCAGCGCCCCGGACTCCTGGGGGGTCTGGTTTCCCAGCGATCCGAAGCAGACTCCTTGGCACCGTTTTCTCGATGAAGTCGCCCTGGCGGGTTACGAATGGATCGAGCTGGGTCCCTATGGCTACCTGCCCACGGATTTGCCCACGCTCACCGCCGAGTTGCACCAGCGCCGGCTGAAGGTCACGTCGACCTGCGTCATGGGCCACCTGGAAGATTCGGCCGCGTGGCCGGCGCTCGAGCGGCAGATTCTTGGCGCGGGCGCGGCGCTGACGGCTCTGGGAGCCAAGTTCCTGGTGCTTATCGATGACACCTACACCGATCTATTCACCGGCAAACCGACCGCCCCGACGCGCCTCGAGGCGGAGCCCTGGAAGCGCTTGATCGATTGCACCCACCGGATCGCCGATCTGATCCAGCAGCGGTTCGGCTTGCGGCTGGTCTTCCATCCCCACTCGGAGACCCATGTGGAGTATGAGGATCAGATCGAGCAGTTTCTCGAAGACACCGATCCACAGCGGGTGTCACTCTGCTTCGACACCGGCCACCATGCTTACCGGGGCGGCGATCCCGTCGGCTTCATGCGCCGGCACCACGCACGGATCCCCTATCTGCATCTGAAAAGTATAGATCAGGAGGTGCAGCGCATCGTGCAGGCCGAGCGCATTCCGTTTGCCCTGGCCGTGGCCCGCGAGGTGTTTTGTGAGCCGGACAAGGGAGCGGTGGACTTCCTGGCGTTCCGTGACGTGCTGCGCGACATTGGCTACAATGGCTGGGCGATCGTGGAGCAGGACATGTACCCGGCCCCGTTTGACAAGCCGCTGCCGATCGCCAAGCGCACCCGTGCGTACCTGCGGGAGATCGGCATCGGCTGAGAGGCCAGGGCCGGCAACCTAATGCGTCAGTGCCTTCGAATGGGCGAGCAGGGCGTGCAGCTCGGTCAGGTCGACGGGCTTGGTGAGATGATGATCAAACCCGGCACGCTGCGCCCGGCGACGATCCTCCTCTTGCCCATAGCCCGTCAGCGCCACCACCAATACCTCGTGCAGTCCTTCTTCATGGCGCAACCGCCGCGCCACCTCGTAGCCGTCGATGCCCGGCAAGCCAATATCCAGCAGGATCACTTCCGGGCGTGTATCGCGGGCAGCCAACAGTCCCGCCAGGCCATCGTAAGCCGTGCGCACCTCATAGCCTTCGATCTCCAGCAACTGGGCCAGGCTCTCGGCGGCATCGCGATTGTCATCCACGATCAACACGCGTCCGGAACGCCTAACCGATTGAACTAGGTCAGCATCTTTTGAATCCGTAATACCGGCTAACTCGGGGAGCACGGGCAGGCGCATGACAAACTCGCTTCCCCGGCCGAGGCCTGCACTGTGAGCCTCCACGCTGCCGCCGTGGAGCTCCACCAGGTTCCGCACCAGGGTTAGGCCGATGCCAAGTCCCCCTTTCGTCCGGGCCAGGGAGGAGTCGGCTTGCACGAACAGTTCAAAGACGTTGGCGAGCACGTCCGGAGTCATGCCGATGCCGTTGTCCTGCACCCGCAGCACCACCTCCTCGGAGGGCGGATTCCCTCCGCTCGCGAGTTCAGCCGTGATCTGGATCTGGCCGCCCGGCTCCGTGTACTCGGCGGCGTTGTGGAGCAGGTTGGTCAGGATCTGTTCCAGCCGCGTCGGATCCGCTTGGAGCCACACCGTCTCGTGCGGCAGCGCCACCTCTAGGTGATGGTTGCGGGCCTCGATCAAAGCACTGCTGCTCTCGACCGCGCGGGCCACGAGTTGGGCCAGCTTCACCGGCCCCTTGTGCAGCTCGATCTTACCCCGCGTGATGCGTGCCACATCGAGCAAGTTATCGACCAGGCGTGACAAGTGATGGACCTGTCGCTCTGCCAAATCCCGCGCCTGGGCCACGGTCTGGGCATTCTGGCTCTGGAGGCGCATCAGCTGCAAGGCGTTGAGGAGGGGAGCGAGGGGATTGCGCAGTTCGTGCCCCAACATCGCCAGCAACTCGTCCTTGCGCCGGTCCTGTTCCCGCAGGAGTTTTTCGGCCTGGATGCGCTCGTCGACAGTGCGTGCTAGCTGCGCCGAAATCTTCTTCTCGGTTTCCGCCTCGGCACGCAGGCGTTCCATCTCCCAGCGTTGCCGCTCCTCGGCCAGGCGATGCTCATGCTCCTGGCTCTGTTTTTCTTGGAGCAATTGCGCCTGCCGCTGGATCTGGAGTGTCTTCTGGCACAGATCGACGAACACCGCCACCTTCGAGCGCAGCACGACCGGCACGACCGGTTTGAACAGGTAATCGACTGCCCCGAGCGAGTAGCCCTTGAACACCTGGAGGTCGCTCTTTTCACACGCGGTCAGAAAAATGATCGGCGTGTGCCGAGACCGCTCCCGCTGACGAATCAGGGCGGCCGTCTCGAGGCCATCTAGACCCGGCATCAGGACATCCATGAGGACGACGCAAAAGTCCTGCTCGCACAGGCAGCGCAACGCCTCCTCGCCGGAATAGGCTCTGACCAGGTTCTCGCCCACCCCCTCCAGAATCGATTCGAGGGCCAGCAGAT
>JBGQLF010001483.1:0-2693 GCA_041499985.1 Gemmataceae bacterium | reverse complement strand
TCTTCCAGAGGTAGCACGACTGCGCGTAACGTTCATTCCATCGTCAGCAGGTTTTCTTGTTTGTGTCCCAGGTAGCGGCCTGTCTAGGACAGGAAACTGGCAACAATCTGGTTAACGCTCGAAAACCGCTGTTTGTTCACCATCCGTCAAGCGGTGATCGATGTCCACGCCAGAGCCCGGCGCCTGAAGGCGTTGCAACCAGTCGCACATCTGCTCGCGGTAACCATTGGGCTGCTGTCGCGCCACCACCTCACCGTGGGATACCGGAGGTGGAATCACGTGCAAGATGATCAGTCGGGCGCCGTTGTCTCGGGCGAGCGAACACGCCAGGTGGAACGCCGACTCCGAGCGCTCCGAGAAATCCGTTGGGTGCAGGATGGTCCGGATTTTGGACACGACGTACTCCTTGGGTCGGGTTGTCACGCTGCCCTTGTGGCGGCGACTCCTATTTGATTCCTTCCCAGCTCGCATCATCCTGGTAGTAGTCGAGTAAATACTGCAACTCTCTCACCAGGCCTTTTTGCTTGTGTTCCCTCGTCATGTCCGACAGCACGAATTCCTCACACACGTCGGAGAGCCGCTCGTGCAGTTGGCGGCGCTTGCCGTGCAGATCCTTCCGCTTCTCGTGCAATTCCTCGTGCTTGCCGTGGGGTGCCTGGCGCTTGGGGTCCATTGTTTAGCCTCTTTGATGGATGGCCTGTAAATGAGGAGATCGTAACTCACGATTCTGAATTCTCGTACCCTACCTGGCAAATGGCGCGCCGGTTGGCTTTTGACCAGGCGAAGTTGAAATCTCGTCGCTCCTGACCCGCGAAACCAGCACCGCGTGAGAGATCCAGAGCCGGGAAGGCGGACAAGACTGGTCACAGAGTACAACGCCGATTTCCAGGTTTGACCTCGCCCGTGCGATTTCGCACAGTAGCAGCGCTCTCCAAGGGGCAATGGTCCTTCAGACGGCGGTCTTTTGCGGCTCAAGACACCCTCCAAGGGTGTTGTTCTCCAGGCCATACTTCTCGATCAATCGGTAGAGGGCTCGCCGGCTGATTCCCAGAGCGTTGGCCGCGCGGAGCTTGTTCCACTTCTCCCCTTGCAGCACTTCTAGCACATGCCTCCGCTCAACTTCCCGCAGGTGACGAGGACTGGCCGATTTGCTGGCAGGGGCCGCCATCACCTGCAGTATGCCTTGCGGCAGGGCGTCCAGGGTAATCAGGTGGTCGCTGGCCAGCATCTGCGCCCGCTCCAGGATGTTGGCCAACTCACGGACATTCCCCGGCCAGTCGTAGCGGACCAGCGCCTCCAGAACATCCGGGTGGACGCGGTGAGGCCCCGGCCCGACCGGACGAGTCCGCAGAAAGTGCTCGACCAGTTCGGGAATGTCCTCGGGGTGCTCCTGGAGCTGGGGCAGTTCGATCGTCACCACGTTGAGGCGATAGCACAGGTCCTCGCGGAATCGCCCGGCCCTGACCTCCCGCTCCAGGGGTCGGTTGGTGGTCGCCAGCACGCGCACGTTGGCGCGGACTTCCCGGGTGCTGCCGGCCGGTCGGTAGCAGCCGTCTTCCAGCACACGCAGCAACTTCGCCTGTACACCCGGGGACATCTCGGCCACCTTGTCGATGAACAGGGTGCCCCCCTCGGCCAGCTCGATCAGGCCGCGCTCCGCCTCTCGCGTTCCGGAGGACCCAGCTGCCTCGCGACCGAACAGCTCGTTCTCCAACAGACACTCTTCCAGGCCCGCGCAGCGAACGGTGACCAGCGGCCGGTCACGGCGCCGACTGTTCAAGTGCAGGACACGCGCGACCAGCCCCTTGCCAGTGCCGCTGGCGCCGGAAATCAAAACAGGGGCGTCGGTGGGACCGATCTGCTGGACGAGTTGGGCGATCCACTGCACGACCGGGCTGGAACCGATGATGCAACAATCAGCCGACTCGACGCCGATTTGGACAGGAGGTAAGGAGGAAACCGCCATGCGATCGGCTCCGCGGACTACTCGTCTACTTGTCAGAACCGCGCTCCCTGCGCGACGGATTGCTGCGAACGGCCTGAGATTGCCGAGACATCACCAGGGTTCGTAACCGAGGGATCGGGGTACGGTCTCCGGGGCAGCGGCTTGGTGGCTGTCTGGCGCTGGCTCTTCCGGGCGAAGGTGTCGCAGCACATCGACTGTGCTGATGGTGCCGATCAAGACGCCATCGCTACCGACCACGAATAGACGGTGGACCTTGTAGGCCAGCATGTCCTGGATCACCTTGAACGCAGGCGCCTCCGGGGCGACGGAAAAGACGATAGGGGTCATGATGTCGCGCACCTGGCTGGGATCGCCATCCACCACGTCAGTTCGGATGATTCTTGGCGGGCTCAGGTCAGCCCTTTCGTAGTATTCGGGGTTGCCGGACACGTATGGGCCGCTCTCCCGGTCATGCACCACGATGTCCGACTGGCTCACCACGCCGACGGGTCGCCCGGCCTCGTCGATCACCGGAGCGGCGCTGAAGCCTTTGTCGGTCAGAAACGCGGCGGCCTCTTCCACCGACGCGCCTGCCGCGATGGATACCGGGTTCGGCGCCATGAGGTCCGCGGCAGTTGCCGCAGCAAGGACCACGCGGGGAGTGGATTCGACGCTTGGTGGGTTCTTCATGGCACACCTTTCCGGGGCACACTTCAGGCCCCCCGTTTGCCGCTGACCGCCTCATTCC
>JBGQLF010001482.1:0-2703 GCA_041499985.1 Gemmataceae bacterium | reverse complement strand
TACTTTATGGAGGTGACCTATGGACATCCTTTTATCGGAGCTCATTGAGCGGATTTAGGACGGTCTTTGTTTCTTTGAACTCAACCCTAAGACTATCGCTCACTACCAGAGCACCTGGACAGCCTTGGCCGATTATTTCCGGGAACATGATCAAGCCCTGTTTTCACAGCCGCTGGCCGAACAATACCTCCGGAAGGCAAAAGCCAAACTGGAGGCGGGAGGTATCAAGCGATGGCGCTATGAGTACGATCGTCGGGCGGTGCACCGGCTGCTCGAGTGTTTTGAAACGGGTCAGGTCGCCGGAAAGCCCTATAGGGAGCCGCCCATCTATTTACGCCAAGCGGCTTACCTCCGCTTGCAGGCGGATTATCTCAATCATCTCCAAGCCAAGGGCAAAGGCGCGGGCACCCTTCAAAGTTATGGGTGCATTGCGAGGCAGTTCCTGGAATACCTGGAACAGAAGGGCATCCAGGAGCTCGCCCAGGTGGGGAGGAACGAGATCAATGCGTTCCTCCCGTTTATTTCAAAACAGTACCAACCTGCCAGCATGGGGACGGTCCTAACTGCGCTCCGTAGTTTTCTCCGGTATCTGGAGGCTGAAGAGTTAATCCCCGTTCGGCTGAGCCCTGTCCTCCCGGCTCGCGGTGGTCGCACAACCCGGGTAGTCCCCGCGCTCACGCCGGAAGAGGAACAGCACCTGCTGGCCGCGGCGGCCGCGGCGCGCGCGACGGCTTCGGGGAAACGCAATTATGCGATGCTTTTACTCGCCCTCCGGCTTGGCCTGCGCTCGAGCGATATCATCAATCTGAAACTGGAAGATATCCGCTGGCGAAGCAACACTCTCGAACTGGTCCAGGCCAAAACCGGGGCTCGGCTGGTACTGCCGCTCCTGACCGAGGTGGGGAATGCCATCGTGGACTATCTGTTGCATGCGAGGCCTCCTTCGCCACTGCCCTATGTCTTTCTCCGCAGCCAGGCTCCCTATCGCCAACTGGCCGGCCATTCGACGTGCTACCAGATTAGCCGCCGGCTGATGGCGAAAGCCGCGATCCGGCAAGGGCCGGGCGAGCGGAAGGGGTTTCACTGTCTGCGCCACACCGTCGCCGCCCGCCTGCTGGCTGGCGGCACACCGCTGCCAATCATTTCTAGCCTGTTGGGGCATCAGGATAAGAATTCCACCCAGGTCTATTTGTCGACGGACCTGGAGCACCTGCGCGCGTGTGCGCTATCTCTGGTGGGGATTGAAGTCCGCCGGGAGGAGCTGCGGTGAACACCGCTTTCTCTGGGAATTTCAAGCCGTATATTGAGGGGCTGATTGAGCAGAAACAGTCAATCGGCTACACCTATGAGAGCCCGGCCCAGATCCTAAAAGTTTTTGCTGCTTTTTGCCGCAAACACTACCCGGACGAAACACGGCTAACCAAGAAGCTGGTCATGCACTGGGCCGAAAAGCGCGACGGCGAACACGTGAATCGGCTGGCGAATCGCCTGACCACCGTGCGGCAACTGGCCAAATACATGAACCGCCTCGGCCTCGAGGCCTTTGTCATTCCCTCCGGCCTGCCCGGCAAGCTGATCCGGTATGTGCCGCACATCTTCACCGACCTGGAATTGCAGGCCTTTTTTGCCGAAGTGGATCGGTGTCCGCTGGACCCCCACACGCCCACCCGGCATCTCGTCCTGCCCGTGTTTTTTCGGCTGCTGTACAGCAGTGGCCTGCGCCAATCCGAAGCCCGGCAGCTCCGGGTGGATGATGTGGACTTGGCTAGCGGGAAGCTGGTGATCCGGCAGTCGAAGGGCCACAAGGACCGCACGGTGATGATGTCCGAGGAGATGCGTGATCTCTGCCGAACTTATCACACCCACGTGAGCCGGCTTGTTCCAGATCGCGTGGCCTTCTTCCCCAATTCAGCCGGTCAGCCGTACAGCGGTCGCACCATCGACGCTTGGTTCTCTCAGTTCTGGGCCAAGACCGGCCTCACTTATAGTAGTGGCAATCGGGCTCGGGTTCACGATTTGCGCCATTCCTTCGCCGTGAAGCGCCTGAACCTGTGGGTGCAGGAGGAAAAGGATCTGAATGCCTACTTGCCCTATCTCAGTCTCTATCTGGGCCACGCGCACCTGACCGAGACCGACTACTATCTGCATTTGGTCCCCGAGTTCTTCACCGTGGTCAAGGAAAAGTCACGATCGTACGGGACAAACGTGATCCCGGAGGTGGACCATGCCCAGCGATGATGGCTTTTTCAAGCTGGTGCGGGGCTTCCTGACCGTCTATCTGCCCAAACACCAATGTTGCAGTCCCCACACCGTGAAAGCGTATCGGGACACGCTCAATTTGTTCCGGCAGTTTCTGTTGGAGAAAAGGGGCATCGCCTTTGCCCAGATCCGCTTTGACCTCATCACCCATGACGTTGTCTACGACTTCTTGGCCTGGTTGCAAGACATTCGCGGTTGCCAGGCCGCGACCAAGAACCAGCGGCTGGCTGCCTTGAAAGCCTTTCTCCATTATTGCGCCATCGAAGAGCCCGCCTTGATGGCCATTGATCTGGACCTGCAGCAGGTTCGGGCCCAAAAGATTGCCAGGCCAAGGGTGGCCTACTTGTCCGAAACAGCGTTGAAGGTGCTGCTGGAGCAGCCGGATTCGCAGACCCATCGTGGCCGGCGTGATCGATTCTTGATGATCCTGTTGTATGACAGCGG
>JBGQLF010001481.1:0-2705 GCA_041499985.1 Gemmataceae bacterium | reverse complement strand
TGGCGGAGGCGGGTCAAGGTTTCCTGCTCCTCCAGGGATTGCCCTGGTCCGGTCTCATCCACGATCGGCATGATCTCGGCTCCCAGAAGCGGTTTGGCACGGCGTCGCCAGGCGCTGCGTTGCAAGTCTTTGGCCACATTAAGACCGACGCGAAAGATCCAGGCTCGCAGATTCTGGACTTCCGCCAGGCTGTCCTGGGCCCGCCAACAGCGGAGAAACGCCTCCTGCGCGACATCGTGGGCGTCTTCCCGATTTCCCAACACAAAGCACAGCGTGCTCACCAGGTCATCGCGCAACTCGGTGAAGGCGTGCAATAGCATGTCCCCGGGAGACGGCTCTCCCGCGGTACCTGTCGTCGGCTGCACAGATGTACGCGCGCCAGGTTTGCTCATACCGTTACCTTTCCAGACGAGAAGGCCCCGGAGTTGGATTGCCGCCGCGGGGAAAAAAGGAGGTGTCGCCGACCGGGAAGTCCTTTTCCCCACTATCCCGAAGCGTCGAAGGATCGCCAACAGGATCCAGCCTATCCGGCGCCTGCGCGGGGGACAAGGAGATTCCCCGCTGCGCGCTTGGCCGGTGAGTGGCCCTCGCGAATCGCCGCCGGTATACTTGAGGAAAAGAGTCAACCGAGGGCAGCCGATGGCAGTGAAGAAACCCTACACCGTCAGTGACGGGAAAATGGTGTTGTACTTGCAGCCCGCCGAAGAAGGCGGTTATGTCGTTACCGCACCGTTTGATCCGGAACTCATCACGGAAGCCGAAACCTTGGAGGAGGCGTTTCACAACGCCACCGATGCAGCCAAAGCGCTTCGTCGCGCCCGAGCCAAGTTACTCCGCCAGCTGTCGGTCGCGCCAACCAAGGGATGAGACCCTCTCGTGAACCGCCCTGCTTTGGAACGTCATTGGCGCCTCCAGGGTTGCTTGTTTCATCACCACGGCGGCCGTCATGCTGGGCAAACGGAGCGACGCGATTGCTTGCTGCGAACAGGTCCCGCGGCTGCATCCCCGTTATGTCGAGGCGCACAACAACCTGGGCAATCGCCTCAAACCGGGGCGATTGAGAGAGTGTCTTTCAGCGCAGGTCCGACGAATTACGGTTGATACTCCGCCAACGGGGGCAGACAGCGATGAGCATCGATCCGCAAGCGCTTGATCTGGCGATGAGGCATTATCAAGCGGGCAACCTCCAGGAGGCCGAACAGATCTATCGCGCCACCTTGCAGGTGGATCCCTACCATGTCGATGCACTGCACCTACTCGGCTTGATCGCCTATCAGCTCGGGAACCCCCAGCTGGCGATCGACTACATCGGCCAGGCCCTCTGGCTGAGGCCGGATTTTGCTGAGGCGCACAACAACCTGGGAGTCGTTCTGGAAGAGCAAGGAAGGCGTGACGAGGCGGTGGCCAGCTATCAGCAGGCCCTGCGTCTGAAACCGGACTACGCCGATGCGTACAACAATCTGGGCAATGTCCTCAAGGACCTGGGAAGGCTCGAGGAGGCCGTGGCCAGCTTGCAGCAGACCCTGTGTCTCCGGCCGGACTTGGCCGATGCCCATAACGACCTCGGAAATGTCCTCAAGGAGCAAGGAAGGCTCCAGGAGGCAGCAGCCAGTCTGCGACAGGCTCTGCACCTGAAGCCGAACTTTGCCGAGGCGCACAACAACCTGGGGACGGTCCTTAAGCAACAAGGGCAGCTCGAAGAAGCGCTGGCCTGCTATCAGGAGGCGCTGCGTCTGAAGCCAGATTTTGCGGAGGCGCGTCACAACCGGATCAACACCTACAAAGACCAAGGCCAGCTGGAGAAGGCGCGGGCATGTTACCAAGAGGCGTTGCGGCTGCGGCCCACGCCGGGCCTCCGCCTTGGCCACGCCACGCTGCTGCCCCCGATCTACGCGTCCACCGAGGAGATCCTCGCCTGGAGAACCCAGCTCCAGGACAACCTCGCCCAGCTGCACCGCGAGCACGTCACCGTGGACCTGACCAAGGAGCGGGCCCAGCCGCTGTTCTACCTGGCCTACCAGGGCTTCAACGACCGCGACATCCAACGCGCCCTGGCCCGCCTCTATGTGGCGCCGCCGGCTCCCTCCGGCCAACTCCGGGCGGGTGGCCGCCGCGGCGATTCCCGCATCCAGGTCGGCTTCGTCTCGCAGCATTTGCGGAACCACACCATTGGCGGGCTGTTCCGTGGCCTCCTGGCCGATCTGGCACGCGATGACTTTGCCGTCACCGTGTTCTGCTTGGGACGCCATCGCGATGCCACCACGCAGTTCCTGCAAGCGCAGGTCGAATCCTATGTGGAGCTGCCTCACAACCTGGCAGTGGCCCGTCAGCGGATTGCGGACCAGGCCCTCGATGTGCTCGTGTACCCGGATGTCGGCATGGATGAGTACAGCTACTCGCTGGCCTTCTCGCGCTTGGCCCCGGTGCAGTGCGTCAGCTGGGGCCATCCGGTGACCACCGGCATTCCAACCATCGACTACTATCTGTCCAGTGAGTTCTTCGAGACGGCGGAGGCACAGCAGCACTACACCGAGACCCTGGTCCGCTTACCGGCCCTACCGTGCTATTGTTACCGGGTTCGGCCGCCGACTCCGCTCAAAGGCCGGGACTACTTCGGTCTGCCGGAGCAAGGGCATGTGTACGCGTGTCCGCAGAGCCTGTTCAAGTTTCATCCGGAGTTTGATGCCCTGCTGGGCGACATTCTG
>JBGQLF010001480.1:0-2712 GCA_041499985.1 Gemmataceae bacterium | reverse complement strand
GACCGTCTGGGATCCGCACACGGGCCAGGACCCCCTCATCCTCCCGGTCAACAGTCCCCCATTACAGAATTTGGTGGTGAGTCCCGACGGGCAGCGTCTGGCGTGCGGCAATGACGATGGGACCGTGAAGGTTTGGGATGCGGTCACGGGGCAGCTGCTCCTGACCCTGCGCGGCCACACGTACAAGGCCCTGGGGGTGGCGTTCAGCCTGGACGGCAGTCTCCTGGCTACAGGCTCCCATACTCGGGCAGGCGTGAAGCTCTGGGACGCGACCACCGGCCAACTCCGCCGCACTCTGCCATTAGAGGCCTCGGTGGATGTCGTTACGTTCAGCCCGGATGGTCAGTACCTCGCCATCGCTTCGCACATCCCTCGCCAGGGGTGGGACAAAATGGATCCCGAAGTCTGTCTGCGTTCGGTGGCATCCGGTACGGTGGTGCATACCCTGCGTGGACACACGCACCTTGTTTGGGACGCCCGCTTCAGCCCGGACGGCCAACGTCTGGTTTCGGCCAGCGGGGATAAGACCGCCCGTGTTTGGGACGTGCAGACCGGCCAGGAGCTGGTTTGCTTTCGCGGCCACAGCGGGGACGTTAACTGCGCCCAATTCAGTCCCGACGGCGAGCGCATTGCCTCCACGAGCGACGACAAAACGGTCAAGCTCTGGGATGCGGCCACGGGCGCTGAACTCCTCACCTTACGTGGGCACACAGATTGGTCCACCGGCGTGGCGTACAGCCGCGACGGTCGGCGCATTGCTTCCGGCAGCAAGGATGGCACCGTGAAGATCTGGGACGCGGTCAGCGGCGAGGAACTCCTCACCTTACGCGGTCATCAAGGGGGAGTCGCGGGCGTGGTGTTCGGCCCCGACGATCAGTGGCTGGCTTCGATTGGTTCAGTAGTGGGAGGCGGCGATCGCACCGTGCGCGTGTGGGAAGCGACGCCGCTGACTGCGGAACGGCGCCTCCAGCGCGAAGCCGCCGCCCTGGTCAACGGCGTCCCTGCTCGCCTGGCACTCAAAGACGAAGTCCTGACCTATCTGCGTGAGCTACCTTCACTCAGCGAACCGCTGCGGCAGCAGGCCTTGACCTTGGCAGAGCGTTTCCAGGAGGACCCCTGGCGCTTGAACCAAGCCAGCCGTGGAGTCGTGCAGCGACCGGGCCTGGACGCTGCCAAGTATCAGCTGGCTTTGCGACAAGCCGAAACTGCCTTACGTCTGGCTCCGCCGGAGTTCAACTTCCATCCCAACTTCCAGGTCACAACAAACATCGGTATCGCCCACTACCGGCTCGGGCACTACCCGGAGGCAATGGAGAACTTGACCCGTTCCGAAGCCTACTATTTGGCCCAATCGGTGTACAAGGCGGGTACGCCGTGGAACCTGGCGTTCTTGGCCATGGCCCATCACCAGCTCGGGGACAAGGACCAAGCCCAAGCCCTTTTGGACCGCGTCCGGGAAATCATCAAGGACGCCCTCCACAAGGACCGTCCGGACGTGCAATCCTTCTTTCGCGAGGCCAAGGAGCTGATCGAGGGCTGATCGAGGGCAAGACCCCGGCCCCAAAGGAGTGACCGGCGCGGGCCGCAGCGAGCCACCTTCCTCGGCGCCAACAGAGAAGGAAACGATTCCGAACTGCTCTGGACGCCCCTCGCCCCTTCCTTCGCCCGATCTTTCTTGGGGAAAATGTCATGCTACGTGCTCGTGTCTCTTGTCGCCGGTCCGCGTTCACGCTGATCGAGCTGCTCGTCGTCATCGCCATCATCGCCGTGCTCATCGGCCTGCTGTTGCCCGCCGTGCAGAAGATCCGGGAGGCGGCCGCCCGCACCACCTGCGCCAACAATCTCAAACAGATCGCTTTGGCAGCCGCGAACTTCGAGAGCACCTACGGAGCCTTGCCGCCCGGACAGTTGGTCAGCAAGAACGCCGTCAACAAGAATCCCCAGTACACGATCGACACATGGGGTGGCCTTAAGGGTTACGGCGGCCCGTATACCGGGCTGTTGGCTTTCCTACTGCCCTACGTGGAACAGGACAACGTCTATAAACAACTCGACCCGAAACTGTTCCAGTACGACACCACCGCTGGCGCCTGGGCCTACAACACGCCGCCGTTCGACTTTCAAACGTCGGGCAGCTATCCACCCCAGCCCGGGTTCCCCAACGGGACAGGTTATCCGGCGGTCTGCAATACCACCATCAAAACCTATGTGTGCCCTTCGGCTCCCGATCGGCCGAGCATCGCGCCGCTTGACAGTAGCGGTAATTTTCAAGGTGTCGTCGATGGTTTCATCGTGACTCCTCCCGGGGTTGGAGGGCGCTCGGGTACGAACTTCTGGATCGATGCCGTCTGGGACTGGCCGAACTGGGGCCATGAACTGGGCCAGAGCAATTATCTGGGCTGCGCCGGTTATGCGGCCACCGACCCGAACAACGCCAGTTATACCGGTCCCTACTATCAAAACTCCAAGACCAAGATCGGCGACATCAAAGATGGCACGTCCAATACCATCGCTTTTGGCGAGAGCCTCGGCGGGAGAACTTCAGGAGCGACGAATTTCCGCCTCTCCTGGATCTGGACATTCGCAGTTTTATCTGAACAGAAGGCCAGGCAATGACGGAGGCCGTGGGGTGAAAGGGAAGGGGGTTCCTCATATCCTTTAAGGGTATGTATGCTCCGTCCCCAAGGATAGGGAGGTCCCCCCATGTGGACT
>JBGQLF010001479.1:0-2713 GCA_041499985.1 Gemmataceae bacterium | reverse complement strand
TCGAAGCCGCGCAGGTCCGTTTCCCCTGGCTTGGGGCGGTGTTGCTCCAACAGCTCCCGCACCCGCTCGGCGCCGGCCGTCTCCCAGGCGTTGTGCGCCAAGTTCATGTGGGCCGCATACAGCGTGCGCTGAAGCCGGTCATTCAGGACACGGACTTCGTCGCGCTGGCGCTGGGCTTCGTCGCGCTGCTGGTTCGCCTGAGCGGCGTTGGCATTGGCCCGTTGCTCGTGGGCCAGGGCCACCTGCATCTGCCCGAGCACGCCCGCGAAGCCGAGCGCCGTCACCACCACCACCGCGGCGCTCAGGCTGGCCACTAGCGGGTTGCGCCGGCCCCAGCGCCCCAGCCGTTCGAGCGGGCCGATGCGCCGAGCCCGGATCGGCTCGTCGGCGAGGTAGCGGCGCAGGTCCTCGGCCAGGTCGTCCGCGGTGGGGTAGCGCCGCCGCGGGTCTTTCTCGATCGCTTTCATGAGGATAGTCTCCAGATCAGGGGGAATACGAGAGTCGAGCGTGCGCAGCCGGGCCGGCTCCTGGCGCCCGATCTGCTCCACCAGGTGCAGGCGATCCTTGCCGTCGAAGGCTGGCCGCAACACCAGCAGTTCATACAGGGTCAAGCCCAGGGCATAGACATCCGCCCGGGCATCGCACTCGCCGCGAAAGCGTTCCGGTGCCATGTAACGCAGCGTGCCAACCAGGTCGCCTGTATCGGTCAGGGCCGGGTCTTGCGTCTTGGCCAGGCCGAAGTCGCTAACCCACAGCACGCCAGTGGTGTCCAAGAGCAGGTTGGCTGGCTTGATGTCGCGGTGAATGATGCCGCGAGCGTGGGCATAGGCCAGCGCTTGGGCAGCCTGCAACCCCAGCCGAGCCACGTTGCGGCAGTAACACTGGTAGTTCGACGCCACCGAGGACAGCTCTGAATGATCCGGCAACGCCGCTGCGGTCGTGTCGACAGATCGCGGCTCCGGCTCCGGTCTCGCCGGGGTGGCCCCAAGTTCGTGGTCCGCCGGGCCACTCGCGGCGGCCGGTTCGACCTCTCCGGTCCAGAGCGACTGGGCCAGCGGACCCGCGGGAGCCGCTGTTTTCGGAGCCACGCCGGCGCGGAGACGCTGCAATTCCCGGACGACCTCGTCGAGCGTCTGGCCGCGGATGAATTGCATGGCGTAGTAGTACAGGTCCCCCTCCTGGCCGACGTCGAAGACCGGCACAATGTTGCTGTGGTGCAGCTGCGCCGCCGCCCGCGACTCGCGGCGGAAGCGGGCGAGCACCTTGGCATCCCCAGCGGCGTGCAGCGGCAGCACCTTCAGGGCCACGCGCCGGCCCAGCGACTCGTGCTCGGCCTCATAGACCACGCCCATGCCGCCCCGGCCTGCTTCCCGCACAATGCGGTAATCGCCGAGTCGCTGGAGCACGGGGCCCGAACCCGCTTCGGCGCCGCCTGGAGGGACGGCACGGCTCTCGCCCGACTGAGGCTTGAGATCCTCGATCAGCACCAGGGCAGGAAAAAAGGCCTGAATCTGCTCGGCCAGCTCGGGATAGTGTTCGGTGTATTCGGCAATCGTAGGCTGCTCCCCCTGGCGGCGCCGCGCCAGGAAATCTTCGGCCAGCGCCTCTACGGGACTCAGAGACGCCGAGGCAGGGTTGCCGGCAAGGCTGTCCTGGGGTTCCGGGGCAGACGCAGCGCAGGTTGGTTCAGACACGGTAGGCTCCTTTACCGCAGGACCCGCCCCGCCGGGCAAGCGAGGACTATCCACGCGAGTGGTCGAGAAAACCCGGGACACTTTCCAGGATGGCCTGGAGTCGCGTCAGGGCGCGCACGTAGCGATTGCTGGCCGCCGCCTTGGACAGACCCAGCACCTGGGCGGTTTCGTTGTTGCTCAGCTCCTCGAAGTGGCGCAAGGCGATGATCTCGCGGTCGAGCGGGTCCATGCCGTTCAGCGCCGTCTGGAGCTGTACCTGCATCTCGGCGCGGAGGGCCACGCGGCTGGCCGAGGTGTAGCGGCCGAGCAGTTGGGCGGCGAGCGAGAGCGAGCTGGCCGGGGGCAGGGCTCCGTGGTAGAGGGAGATTTCCCGGCCGGCGTCGCGCATGGCAGCATCGAGGTGTTGCCGATGGATCCGCATCAGGCGCTGGCCGGTGAGCAGCCGCAGCCAGAGGAAAAACGGCATCGCGGGTTGGGCGATATAGGTGGGCAGTTCGCGGACCAGGTCCAGGTACGCTTCCTGGAGGACGTCGGAGGGATCGACACGCCCCTGAAGACGGCGGTCCAGGCGCAAATGCACCATCTGCCGCAGCCGTTTGCGGTAGCGGGTAAACAGCTCCGCCAGCGCCTCTTGCTCGCCGGCAACCGCTCGCCGGAGAAGGTCCACGTTCCCGTTGGCATCAGGAGTCCTGCGGGGTTCCATAGTAAGATAATTGCGCGGCCCAGGGATTTGTACACAGCAAAAAGCAGCCGCGGCTGGAGAATTCTGTCACGGAGGGTCCGCAGAGGGGCCCTGAGATGCTCGCCCGCCCGGTGGCGCTCACCGCGCCAGGTTTCAGCTCAATCACCGTGAGTGATTCTGCGACCGGGTGTCTTGTCTTTACGCCGTAGGCGTTGCACAACACAGCCCAGGGTCGCGCAGCGCACCCTGGGGCCGGGAATCCACCCCAAACGGATCTACCCCGAAGGGGTTGCACAAAGGCAGACCCCTCGTTGTGCAACCCCTTCGGGGTAGATCC
>JBGQLF010001478.1:0-2714 GCA_041499985.1 Gemmataceae bacterium | reverse complement strand
GCGCGCAGCCGGATCCTGATCTGGGGCGGGGGGCACTGTGGCTACGGCGGCAGCGACGTGGACGCCTACGACATCGCGGACCACACCTGGGTCAGCAGCCGTGAGGCCCCGGAGTATCCGCACCGCCTGTGGAACCACGGGGTTCGCCTGGCCGGGGTCACCTTCGGCGGCAATCCTTGGACCGAACACGGCCGACGTATCTTTGCCTATGATCCGGTCTCCCGGCAGATGATCGCGGTCCGGCCAATCCGTTTGACCACAGGGTACGCTCCGGCCGGCCTGCGCGATTTCCCCGGCGAACCGCGGGCGGCGGCCGACGCGAACGTCAAGCCGCCGACCTCTTACGTCAAGTACGTCACTTGGGGCTTCGACCCGGACACCGGCCAGTGGCAAGTGCTCGGCCCGGCCCCCAGTGGACTCGATACGCTGGTCACCACGCGCCACGGCGTCCTGGGGGTCAACGTCGATTGGCCCGCACGCCTGAACGACGCTGGGTATCTCCTGCCCTGGAGCTCGGACCAGCCCGCCGTGGACACGGCGCCGTTCCTGTACGATGCCGCCACGCGAAGCTGGAAGCGGCTGGGCGAGCGGCAACCGGGCCCGCAAAACCTGTATGAGCTGACGGCCCTGGCCTATGACCCGAAGCACGACCAGGTCCTCCTGCACGGGGCCGGCAAGGATCGCGATGAACTCTGGTCCTTCGATCTACAGACGAAGCAATGGAAGGAGCTGAAGCCGCGGGTAGCCCGACCGGCCGGCGCCGCCCCGCCGGTCTGCAACCGGGAAGCGGTGTACCTGCCGGACGAGGACGTGCTGCTGACCTATGGCCCGGGACGGGCCCAGCGGGGCACACCGGTCCTCTGGGCGTACCAGGTGAGTGACAACGCCTGGTACCGCGTCGTCCTCGATCCCCCGGCGGGCATCGAGCCGCGTGCCGTCGCCGGCCAGAACCGGGCACTGGTTTACGATCCGCAGCGACGCCTGGCCTTGCTCGTCGTGGGAACGGGCGGCGATCGAGGCCAGGCAGAGGTCTATGCCCTGCGCTACCAGCATGCTCGGGCGCAATTCGTCGAACAAGAGGACCGCTGACTTCGGGCACGAGAGGAACACCGCGCACCATTCGCCGTAGGAGTGGGCGACAAAGACGATCCGCCGCGGAGCGACCACCGTGATCGCGCACGGGGTTGTCGTCGGCCTCGGCGACACGCCGAACCGCGGCTACGCGCTGGAACTCGCCCAGCGGGGCTACGTTACCCTGGCGCCGAACTACCCGTTGCTCGCCAAGTACCAGCCGGACTGGAAGCAGCTCGGCTGGGAGAGTGGCACGCTGAAGGCCGTGTGGGACAACATGCGGGGCCTCGACCTCTTGGCGTCGCTGCCTTTCGTGGACCACTCCAATGGGTTCGGGGCAATCGGCCATTCGCTGGGCGGGTGTGTCGATCGGGGCGTTGGTCGTGAGGCAGGACGTGTTCAACCAGCCAGGTGGCAAGGCCCCCGCTGTCTTCGACGATGGCTTCCCGAAAGCCCAGGAAGGCGCGGATCTGGGCGCGGTGGTACTTGATGGCACGGCCGTTCCAGTCGTAAAGCGTCCATTCCCCGGCCGTGGTGCCGACCCGACGAGCTGGTCGGCATCCGCGTCGAGGACGTGGACACGCAGCAGTGCAAGATCTTCATCAACCAGGGCAAGGGCAGCAAGGACCGCTACATCCTCTTCCCCAACAGCTTCCGACTGGTGCTCAAGAGCCACGTGCCGGCCAACCCGAAGAACCGTTTCCTGTTCGAGTCGCAGTGCTGTACGCCGTTCACCCCGCGGCGCGTGCAGCAAATCGTGCAGGCCTACCGGCGGGACCGGGCGGGGATCGCCCAGCACGTGCACCCCCACCTCTTCCGGCACCAGATGTTGACCTACTTGACGGCGCAGGGCCTGTCGGACGCCCAGATCCAGTTGATCTCCGGGCACGAGAGCAAGCAGAGCCTGGAGGTCTACCAGCACCTGCCCCTGGACACCGTCGAGGACGCCTACCAGGAAGCCGTCCAGCACATCGGCCTGTGATCGGCTACTTTGCTCCTGGTGACACGCCTGGTGACATGAATGTTGGGCTTAGGCTGAATTCGTCACGAGACCAAAGGGGATCCAGGTCCGTGTCCCTCTTCAGGTGCTCGACCATTCCTGCGCTCTTGATACACCCCGCTGCCCGGGGCTGAGTCTACCCGGTTACCTGTCTTCAACCCGATGCTGGGAAGTGAAGTCACCCTGGACCGGGAGATTGATTGGGAGCAGGCTTGGGATCCTGTCGGTACGGTTTGCCCTGCTCGTAGAGTTGCAACCGCTGGTGAGCTGCTTCACTCTGTGCTTTGGGAACATCAGAGGACTCCAGGGCCTTCTTCTGCCACTTGATCGCTGCTCCGAAGTCGCCCATCTCGGCGTAGGCAGCGGCGAGTGTATCGAGGTAGTTCGGGTTTTTCCAGGACGACAATTCACAAGCCTTGGTAGCATATTCAACTGCTTGCTTGCCGTCGCGGATTTTTGCATCGGGACAGGTCGACCACAACCACGCCAAACGATTGTATGGCGCAGCGTCATCCTGCTTCCGGCGGATTGCTTCCTTCCAGGCGAGGATGGCCTCCATATAGACCTTGTTCCGCCATTCGGCGGCCTGGTCCTTCTTGTCCGTCGCCTCGTAGAGCTGCACCAGTCGCTCCAGGGCCTCGGT
>JBGQLF010001477.1:0-2716 GCA_041499985.1 Gemmataceae bacterium | reverse complement strand
TCCGAACCGGCAGTTCTCCGGCCGGCTTTCATGTTTGCCCCGAGGAAAGCGTGCCGCCGCATTGTTTGCCGAAATCAGCCCTTTTACCGTTTGGTGCTAGTAATGGGGACACGTTCGCGGTTCTATCGCGCCAAGCTCCACAGTCGAACCGAACCGTCGTCGTTGCCTGTGGCCAGGTGACGGGAATCGGGGGAAATACAGAGGGAGCGAATCTTGTCGTCCTGGATGGGGAAGTAGTGGATTTCCTTGAGTGTCTTTGTCTCCCAGACCCGTACCGCTTCGTCCTGGCCATAGGTCAGGGCATAAGAGGAGTCTGGCGACAAGGCCAAGTTGGTGACGGGTGCGGTATGCCTGTCGAAGAGACCAAGCACCTGTCCACGCGGCTCGGGTCTTCCGGGGATTAGTGCAGAAGTCGCCAGCAAAGACCCTTGTCCTGGTGGCGAGCCCATCAATCCCACGGTACTCGCCCCTAAGACCGCAAGAACCCGCTGCTCTCCCGTCCTACTCCAAGCACGCACCCACTTGCCGTGCGCTGCGAGGACAGTGGAACCATCCGGAGACACTGCCACGGAACGCACGTCGTCAGTGCCTGGAAGCGTGACTGTTTCGCGGGGAACGATCCGTGCGGCTCCTTGGTTGAGAACGAGTTCGCAGAACCAGACTTCGCCTTGTTGTTTGGAGCCTTTCCCGAAAATGACCTGAAATGTGTATCCTTTGGGGAGGAAGTGAGCGGACAAGACGCTCCCGGTGATCTTGGGTAAGGCGGTCACGGAGGATTTAGCCCCGGCCAGATCCCAGATCTTGGTGATGCCGTCATCCCCTCCCGAGACCAAGAAGTGGCTATCGGCGGAGAACGCCACCGTATTGACGGCCCCCTGATGACCGGGCAACACCCGCCACTCCTGCCAGGCACCGCTCTCCTTCCGCCAGAGCCGAATGGTCCCGTCCGCCGTCCCACAAGCCCAGCGGTTGCCATCGGGCGCAAACGCAAGAGAAACCGCGGCTGCTCCTTGCGGAAGAATCGGCTGATTCTCCTTGGGATCGCTCTGGGTCAAGTCCCACAGGCGGACGGTTTGGTCGGCACTGCCGGTGGCGATCATTTTGCCATCGGGCGCGTAGGCCACGCACAGAACCCGATCCGTGTGACCGAGCAAGCGCCGCACTTCCGGCAGGGAGGGGTTCTCCTCCCGCGTGGCCTTCCTCAGCTCGGGCTGCTGGTCCTCCCTTGCCGAGGGCGTTGCGCCCGCTGCGGGAGGGGCGATCGGTCCTGGCCGCCGCTGGTTGCTCCAGATCACCCAGAAGCCAAGTAACAGGCTGGCTCCCAGGGCAACCAGCAGGAAGCGGTAGCGACGGATTCTCCGCGACCGCGACCGCAAATAGGTTCGGAGGTCATGCGCCAATTCCTGGGCGTCAGGATACCTCTGCGCCTGCTCCTTCGCCAGGCACTTCAGGCAGATGCGTTCGAGGTGCCTGGAGACGGCTTGGTCAAGGGAACTGGGCGGTGGCGGGGCACCTGAGAGAATGTGCTGACGCAAATCCGCTTGGGTTTGAGCTTGGAACGGCGGTCGACCTGTGAGCAACTCGTAGAAGACGACCCCCAAACTGTAAATGTCGGTGCGCACATCAAGCGGGTGCTGGCCGCCGATCTGCTCCGGCGACATATACGCCAGCGTTCCATAGCTGTCGATGCTCTTCCGAAGGAGTTCTGCTTCGGTGAGGGCGATGCCGAAGTCGGTGATGAAAACATGTCCCTGCTGGTCGATCAAGACGTTGGCGGGCTTCAGATCACGGTGAACAAACCCTTCGTGATGGGCATAGTTGAGGATCTCGGCTAGGTCCGCAACGATCCGCGCAGACTTGTTGGGAGAGGGACGACTCTTGCGCAGCCGCTCCGCGAGGTTTTCGCCTTCGATCAGATCCGACACAATGAAGCAGGTGCTGCCCTGGTGAACGACATCGTGAACCGCCGCAATGCCAGGGTGTCTCAGACGTGCTAAGCGGCGTGCCTCGGCCAGGACGCGGGCGAGCTGCTCGGGGGAGAACCAACGCGACGGCTTCGGGATCTTGATGGCGACGGACCGCTGTAGTTCCAGGTCAAATCCACGCCACACGACTGCAAAGCCGCCTTCGCCCAGTACACTGTCGAGTCGATAGCGATCCGAGAGAATTGTGCCACGCTCGCGCTGGGAGTCGGTCGGCCTCATGGTCTCAGGCAGATCTTGCGTCAGCCAGTTCATTTTTTTCAGCGCGTTGATCTGGCGTTCCAACTCCTGGGTGAGCTCGGGGCAGTCCCGGCACAGGTGGGCGGTGCTGATGTCCCGTCCCTGCCCCTGCACTTCTTCCCATTCGAGTAGAAGATCGGCCAAGCGGTCTTCGTCCATAGCGTGGTCCTCTAACTGGGTACCGCTCCCTTGAGCGCCTGGTGTAACAATAGGCGGGATCGTTGCCAGCGCCGTTTCACAGTTCGCACGTTCACACCGAGCACCTTCGCCGCATCTTCCTGCGAAAGTCCCTCGTACCACAACAGGTCGAACACTTCGCGTTCGTCGTCGGGCAATTGGGACACCTGTTCATGGAAGTCCGTCCATTCTTCGAGGCTGCTCGGCTCCCCGTCGGCTTCTGCTTGGTGCTGCAACGGTCCTCCTGGGTCATCTGCCGCGCGCCCGGCGTCTGTGTGGTGTTTCGCTCCGGGGCCTTGCGGGCCGAGATGATGCTT
>JBGQLF010001476.1:0-2723 GCA_041499985.1 Gemmataceae bacterium | reverse complement strand
TGGGCTGTGCGCGTTGCCACGATGCCCCGTTCCATCCTTACAAGCAACAGGATCTGTTCCGCATCGCGGCCATGCTCGGCCAGGGGCCGCAGACCGTGCCGGCCAGCAGTTCGGTTCGCCTGGCGGAGCGGGCACGCCGGCCGCGGATCGACGTCACTCTGGAGCCGGGGTCGCGTGTCGAGCCAGCATGGCCGTTCACCGACCTGGTTGCCGCGGAGCTGCCGGCGGGTGTCTTGCGGCAGGCGAACAACCCCCGGGAACGGCTGGCGGCGATCCTGACAGCTCCTAGCAACGAGCGCTTTGCCCAGGTGCTCGTCAATCGTCTCTGGAAGCGTTACCTCGGCTGGGGCCTGGTCGAACCGGTGGATGACTGGAACGATACCGAGCCCTCGCATCCCGAGCTGCTCCAGTATCTTGCCCGCGAGCTGGTGACGCATGATTACGACTTGAAGCATGTGGCCCGCCTGATCCTCAACTCGCATACGTACCAGCGCGCGGTGCAGCCCGCCGGCTCGAAGGCAACCGATCCTGCGGAACGTCTGTTCGCGTCGCCGGCGCGGCGGCGGCTGACCGCCGAGCAGCTGGTCGATTCGTTGTTCCTGGCCGTGGGCAAGGAATTCAGGCGGAAGAGCTGACCATGGACCCGGAGGGACGCCGGCCGATCACGGAAATGATCAACCTGGGCACGCCGCGGCGCGCCTGGGAGTTCACGTCACTGTCCAACGAGCGCGATCGGCCGGCCCTGGCGCTGCCGATGGCCCAGAGCATCGTGGATCTGCTGATCGCCTTTGGCTGGCGTGATTCGCGGCAAAACCCGCTCACGGTTCGCGACGAAACGCCGACACCCTTGCAACCGCTCATCCTGGCCAACGGCGTGGTCGGCAGTCGCATTGCCCGGCTTTCCGACGATAGTGCCATCACGGCGCTGTGTCTGGAAGACCGTCCGCTGCCCGATCTGATTCGGGCCGTCTACCGGCAAGTCCTTTCCCGGCCGCCAACCAATGAGGAGCTGGTTACATTCCGCGACCTGCTTCAGGACGGTTACGCAGAGCGCCGCGTGCCCGGTGCGCCGCGGGTTGCCCAGCACCGACCGGCCACCGCTGCGGGAGTGTCGTGGTCGAACCATCTGAGTCCGGAAGCGACGCGCCTCAAGATGGAGCTGGAGCGTGCGGTCCGTGCTGGCGATCCACCCACCGGGCGGCTGCGCGCGGATTGGCGCGAGCGCATGGAAGACCTGCTGTGGACTCTCGTGAACTCGCCGGAGTTCCTGTTCGTGCCGTGATTGGGCCGGAGGAATAGGAAAATGAGCATGAACCCTGTAGCTATTTCGCGACGCGCTTTCCTGGCCCGCGCGGGTCAGACCGGACTGGCCGCCTCTTCGCTCCTGGCCCTGGGTGGTCCGTCGGGATGGGCTAAAGAACCTGCCTCCCGGTTTCCGCGCGGCAAGGCCGAGTCCTGCATCTTCATCTGGCTCGGCGGCGGCGCCTGCCATCTCGATATGTGGGACCCGAAGCGCAAGGGCGATGGAGCCAAGAAATCCGGCTCCTACTACGACCCGATCGCCACGGCGATCCCACAAGTCTCCGTTTGCCAGCACTTGAGCCGCACAGCTCCGCTCCTGGATCGGGCGGTCCTCCTCCGCACGCTGCACCATGACGTGGTGGACGAACACGCGGCCGCCACGAACCGGCTGCATACCGGACGCCCGGTCAGCGGCACGATTGTCTATCCATCCCTGGGATCCATTGTGGCGCACGAGCGCAAGCCTCAAACCGAGGGCGTGCCGGCGTATGTGGTCATGGGTTATCCCAACGTGACTCGCGGCCCCGGTTTCCTCGGCTCCCAGTACGGCTACATCTACCTGACAGAAACGGACGTCGGTCCCAACGGCCTCGTACGACCCCCCGACATCGACGCCAGCCGGCAAGCCCGGCGCGAAGCCTTGCTGGCCAGGACGCGAGCCGCGTATCTGCGGCGTCAAGCCGATGATGAAGTGGTGGCCAACTACGCCGCGGTCGGTGTCGAGGGCCTGCGGCTGGCCGGCCCGCAATTCATGAGTGTCTTCAACCTTCCGAGCGAGTCGGCCGCGCTCCGCGAAGCCTATGGCGGCGAATTCGGCCAGCGCTGTTTGCTGGCTCGCCGCCTGGCTCAGGCCGGAGTGCGTTTCATCGAGGTGTCGTTCAACCTGAACTTTGTCAACGGCACCGGCTGGGATACGCACAATGAAGGTCAATTGAAGCAGCACGAGCTGATCATCCAGCTCGACCAGGCCCTCGCTGCTTTGCTGCGTGACCTGGAACAGAAAAAGCTCCTCGACACCACATTGGTCGTCGTGGCGACCGAGTTTGGCCGGCCTCCCGAGTTCGATTCGGGCGGCGGACGCGGGCATCAATCCCAGGCGTTCAGCGTCTTCTTGGCGGGCGGCGGTCTGCGCACCGGCCAGGTAATCGGCGAAACGGACGAACTGGGCAAGCAGATCGTTCGCCATCCCGTTTCGGTTCCCGACCTGCATGCCACGATCTACTGTGCCCTGGGCATCAATCCGGCCAAGGAACTCTACGACCGCGAGCGGCCCGTGCCGATCACCGACTTAGGACAGCCCGTACGGGAGTTATTTGCCTAGGCAACTTTTCCGGCAGCGGGACGAAGCGACGCGGACCGGGCGCTAGGAATGGCTGGCTTGAGTGACAAATTGGCTGGTGTCGATCTGGACATGGGCCAGG
>JBGQLF010001475.1:0-2727 GCA_041499985.1 Gemmataceae bacterium | reverse complement strand
GGCAGCTGTGTGGTCCATCCCAGTAGCTCCTCAACGGCGATGGGGATGCGGAATCACTTGGCAGCTACTATTGTCTTCGCCCAGCTGCATTTGGGCAATCCTGGGGTACAGGAGGGTGATTACTCGGACGGACTCCTAGGCCGGCTCTGGGCCGGCAGCGTGGCCGAGGAGGTCTTGCGCAAGGCCACTTGTCCCGTGCTGGTCGTCAAGATGCCCTTGGCCGAGACACCGTCGGCCGAAACGGAAACAGCGGCCCAGCCGGGCGACATCGTGGAGGTTCGACCTCTGGGGGCAACCCTGGCCTCCGCGTCCACGAAGACCCTGGCCAAGAGCGCGGACCTGGAGATCATCCGCATGGTCGTCCCGGCCGGGCAGGAAATCCCCGAACACAAGGCGCCAGGGGAGATGGTTGTGCAGTGCTTGGAGGGCCGTGTCCGCTTCAGCGCCTTGGGAAGGACACAGAACCTGGAAGCGGGGGAACTACTCTACCTACCGCGTGGGGAGGTTCATGCCGTCCAAGGGGTCAAGAATGCGTCGCTCCTGCTCACGATTTTCCAGTCCAAGCCTTGAGGGAACGCCGTCGGAAGATCGGACTTTTCGAAAGGATTGCCTATCCCCAGGGTTGTCCCCCGCCGCCCTGCCCGCGGCGTCTCCTCCTTCCGCTTCGGAAGCCCCACGGTTGGCCGGACGGACACCGAACATCTGCTGGGTATGCAATTCAGCCCTCGGATCCGCGACCTGGGCAACCAGCAGCTCTATCGACTCGACCGCAGCCCGAGCTACCCGAATCTCGAACCGCGGCTCAAGAACCGTATTCGTCAGGATCTGATTGTTCGCCGTTGGGATGACCTGCTGTTGGGATGACCTGCTGCAGGTAGCCGGGTCGCTGAGGCGCGGCTGGGTCACCGCTTCGTTGCTGATCAGCCGGCTCCAGTCCTACCGCCGCCAGAACGCCCTGACCCGAGCCCTGCAGGAGTACGGCCGTCTGATCAAGACGATCTTCATCCTACGCTACCTGGAGAGCATGCAGCGGCGGCGCCGGATCAACAGCCAGCTCAACAAGTGGAAGGCCATCAAATACAACGACGTGGTGGCGAATGCCGTGATCTTCCAGAATGTCGTCGATCAGACGGCGATTCTGCTGGAATTTATGGACGAAGGGTATCCCATAGCTTGGCAAAACCTGGCGGCTCTGAGCCCTTATTTGACCGCGCACATGAAACGTTTCGGCGACTACGTGATCGACTTGGAAGCTGTCCCACAACCCCTGCGCGACGATTTGAAGCTCTGATTTCGGCAACGCGGCTAAAGCCTGCGCTGGCTATGTCCTATTTTGCACGTATGTCGGCTGAACCCCGGAACCGTCCTGTAGGCCGCGCTGGAACTGGTGGCCGCTTCCACTGCTCAGCAGCGCATGTTCAGTAGTCTACTTGCCGTAGCTCAACGCATCGTTTCGTCGAACGACAGCAGCGCATGCCACTGGTCGCGTAGCGACGTGGCCGTCGCGCGGCTACGGGCGGTCGCTCCAAGGGCTGCGCAAGTACGACCAATCCTGGGCGCGGCGCGCGTGACTGCGTATCTGGCCCGGTTTTCACGGCGAAGAGCCCTCGGTTTGCGCCTGCCGCGAGTGCGGTTCCGGGGCGAGGCGCCACTGCCATGGCCGACATCGTCCACGCGAAGTAGGACCATGCCCATGCCAGAAACCGGAACGATGCATTGACGTTTCATGCGACCACAACCGAAACGATGCGTTGACCGAAAAACCGAATCGATGCGTTGAGTTACGGCATCTACTCCAAAGAATGGGCCATCGGATTGCCCGGGACAGTGGGTACTTCGTAGGTGCCCAGAACAGGGACATCAATTTCTGGGGGACTACAGATCGATGTTGGGAATCACTTGTCCATCATTGCGCAGGATCAGGAGCCGCAGGACTTCTTCTTTGAGATTCTTCCTGAGAAAACGTACTCCTCCATCCGCGAATACGGAGAAGAAACCGTCCGGGAACCTGCCACCAAGTTTGGGAAGCGGTTTGTTGGCATTGTATGGCAGATCGACCGGCTTGGTCCAGGGGACCGCCTCGGCCGCCTCGGCAATCAGGATCGTATTCGCGGTGCCGTCGGTAATATCCGCGATCCGGCACGCTTGCGTACCTTCGAAGATAGTGCCCCGGCCGTTAAATACCTGATAATTGGTCGTGTACGGATCCTCACCCGATGACCGTGGCGAAGCGTATACTTGGGGCATCTTGGCCAGGAGCTTCCTGTTGTGCGGACTGTCCCAGGGATCATCGAGCTTGAATGCGTTGAACAGTTCATCCTCTCCGAGATATGGAAGGAGCAAAACACGCCAGCTAAGCAACGGTTTGCCGTCCTTGCTGACGATCGCGGCCGGTGGGAACTGACCGTGGACATCGTGATGCTCGTGCATGGCGATCGCCAGTTTGGTCAAATTGTCCGCGTTGCGCTTCCGATCGGCAACCTCGGCGTTCTTATCGGTGTCTTTCCTGGGGCTCTCGGCGGCTTTGGCGACCGGTTCGGAAGGCTTAGTGCTCTTAATTTCGTTGGGTTCCATGAAGTGCTGAGTGAACCATGCGGCGCTCGTGCCGAAAATCACCGGGCTCAGCTGGCGGTCGTGGGCCTGGCTTTGGTGCTGGCATCTCCTTCGCGCGGTGAGGAGCCTAGGCGTGGAACCGCGCGACAAAAGAGAGCCAGTTTCGAGCGTGAG
>JBGQLF010001474.1:0-2728 GCA_041499985.1 Gemmataceae bacterium | reverse complement strand
GGGCGCAGGCGCAGGTCCACACGGTAGGCTTGCCCCCGGTCGGTGTGGGCCGAGAGCAGGCGCACTACTTCCGTCACGACTCGGCCGAAGAACTCTTCATGGCTGACGCTGGTAACACGCCGGCCGCGCGTCGCGCCTTCCTCGTCGTAAAGAAACATCAGGTCGATGTCGCTGCTGTAGTTCAGCTCTTCGCCGCCGTGTTTGCCGAAGGCGAGGATGACACAACGTGTCGGCTGCCCGTTGACCGTATAGGGCTGGCCAAAGCGATTGCTGACCTGGCGTAAGGCAGTGGCCAGGGCGACTTCGAGGGCAGCGTCGGCGACCCGGGAGATGTCGCGCGTGATTTCCTCCAGGGGCCGGTCGCGGATGATGTCATTGGTGCCGATGCGCAGCGTTTGCCGCTGGCGAAAACGGCGAAAGAGGCGTAGGACCGCCGAGTCCTCGAATGCGGTATCAACGTCGCTCTGGAGCTGCTCTTGCATCTCTTTTTGGCTGGGACTGCGCCGCAGCGGTACGCGCAGCATGTCGAGGCAATCGGGGTTGGCCACGAGCAGATCGCTGAAGAACTGGCTGGTGCTGAGCAGCTGAAGGAGGATTTCCAGGGTGCGGGCCCGGGCTTCCTGGAGTCCCGGGAGCTGCTGGGCGCCGGCGGGATTGGCGAGAAAGCGCTCGAGATTGTTCAGGGCCATATCCGGATCGGAACAGCGCGGCAGCAGACGGGCCAGCGGATGGCAGAGTTCGCGCAGCGCCTCGACGCCGACGGCCTGGGCCAGGTGGGTCAAGTTCCGCCAGCCGCGCTCGGGATCACGCAGATTCCAGAGCTGGAGCAGAGGCCGAGCGGCGTCGAAGGATTCCAGGCAGGAGCGGAGATGGTCGAGGTGCATAGGCAGGAACCGCAAGGAGTGGAGATGCTTGTCATTTCAGACCCAGAGCCTCGATGATGGCGGCCCTCACTTCTACCATCCTGGCCGCGGACAACGTACAGATAAGGCGACGCAAATTGCTCTTGGGAATTGTGTTGATGGAATCGAGGTTGACGACGCAGGTCATCGCAACTCCGTCGGAAGGGGTCAACAATACTTCGACATCGCGATGGCGAATGGTGGAGGTCAGGTAGGCGACCGTGATCTCGCCACGGCCCGCAGGCATGGTATCGCGGGAAAGCAGCAAGACGGGCCGGCGTCGTGCCGCTGAATGGAGGTGAGCCCACCAGACTTCACCACGTTTCATGCGGGGTCCTCTCGCCTTTCTGGGGCCCTGAGATCATCGCCATCCAGGCCGTATTCCGACCGAGGTTCATCGGGGTGCGTCCGTAGCCACTCCTTGTAGCACCGTTCCCAAGTGTACGGCTCGGTGTACTCCAAACAGGCCTCTCGCACAACCTCGTCTACGGATAATTGCTTTTCCTGAGCGAGCAGCTGGAGTTCTTCGATCAACTCGACGGGCAGCTGAATCGTCAGCGGCCTGAGAGGGGAAGCAATATCAACCATTGGTCTACACCCCTTTTCGATGCCTTGTGCTTCGCGAGCAAGGCCACCCGTTATCTACTCTATCAGTGGCAATCCAATCCGCCTGCCGTTGGACTTCCTATCAACGCCGAGTACTTGCTCCACACTATCATTCCTTCGCCACTCGACTGCCACTCCTTCCTCCGTGACCACTGTACCAAACAGGGTAAACGCCGTCGCCTCTTCGATCACCACCGGCACCGTTTGCCCTGTTAGCCGCTCGTTGCCTTCGAAGACGACAATATGGTCTGTTCGCGTGCGCCCCGTCAGTTGCAGCGGGCCTGTCCCGGGTCGACCCTTCAAGGCGGTCTTACTCGGCCCCTCCACCAGCACGTCGACCGTCTGCCCAATCCGGCTCAGGTGATCAGCCAGGCTGACTTCGTTTTGAATCGCCAGCAGGTCATTGTTACGGCGTTTCTTGATGTCCTCGGGAATGTCATCGGCATACAGCTCATGGCCCTTGGTGCCCGGCCGGGTGCTGTACTTGAAAATGAAGCTGTTCTTGAAGCCGGCGTCGCGCACCAGCTCGCAAGTGCGTTGGAACGACTCTTCGGTCTCGCCGCAGAAGCCGACGATGAAATCGCTGCTGATCGCCACGCCGGGCACGCGCTCCCGGCAGCGGGCCAGCATGTCGCGGTAATACTCCACGGTGTAGAGCCGTTTCATCCGCTTGAGGACGTCATTGCAGCCCGATTGTACCGGGACGTGCAGATAAGGACAGACCTTGGGGAACTCGCGGACGGCGTCGAGCAGGTCGTCGCTCATGTCGCGTGGGAAGTTGGTGATGAACTTGATGCGCTCGATGCCAGCGGTGTCGTGGATGCGGGCCAGTAGATCGGAGAGGCGGACCCGGCGGCCGTCGCCCAGGTCGTACTTGTAACTGTTGACCGTCTGGCCCAGGAGGGTCACTTCCTTGCACCCTTCCGCGGCAAGCAGGCGGACCTCCGCGGCAATCTGCTCGGGATGCCGGCTCTGCTCCGGCCCGCGCACGCTGGGCACAATGCAATACGTGCAGAACTTATCACAACCAATCATGATGCGCACATACGCCTGAAAGCGCGACGGCCGCATCGACGGATCTCGCAGCGGATCGTAGCTCTCGAAGCTGCGTTCGACTTCGGGGCGAGCGTCGGTGCGGTCCAGGCTCAGGGCGACCTGCGGCTTGCCGCTTCGTCGGACCTCGTCGATCAGTTCGGGCAACCGGGCGAGCTGGCCGGTGC
>JBGQLF010001473.1:0-2734 GCA_041499985.1 Gemmataceae bacterium | reverse complement strand
GTGACCCACTGCGAGAATGTGGCGTTGCGTCGCCAAAAGCGCACCGGAACCATTCTCACGGTTGGCGGTCCTGGTATGGACGACTTGATCAAACTCCCCACCTGCAGGGATCGGAACCGGGGGAATCGCACCATTGCCAACTACAACGGGAACGATCCGGTCCTCTAGCACCAAACGGTTTCTTGAAGATTTCTTAGGAAGTTTGTCCCGAGGCGCTTTATATTCGGAGGTGAAGTCGTCGCCCGCCGATCCTGGCACGGAGTGCCCTTCATGAGCGACAGCACTATCTCCTTCGAGGACTGGCTCACCCAGGCCGATCTTCCCGCGTCCCGCATCACCGCCGAGGTCCGCGCACTTCTCCAGGCCGTCTTTCGCTTCCGCCAGCAACAGGGAGCGGATTACTACAGCCGTCGCCTCCTCAGCCACTTCCTCCTCCACTGCGACTGCGGACTCAAGGTCGCCCAGGTCGCGCGGCTCACCGGCTTCGGCCGGGCCAGCGCTTCCCGCCAGCAAGGGCATTCCTCCAAGGAGGTCTTCCAGGCGATCCAACGGCGTCTCGCTGGCCGGCCCTACGGCAAACTCCTGCCACGCTACGCCGGCCCCGTCGCTCAGTTCCTCTGCGACAACCCCAAGGCCAGCCATTACGACACCCTCGACTTCCTCGAACGCGCCTTCGGCGTCCGCGTCTCCCTTCAGGCTCTGCACACCTTTCTCAAAACCTACGGTCTCGACCGCGCCAGCCGCCACGCCGCGGCCAACCCGACAACCGCGGATGCCGGCGCCACGCCCGGCCCCGAGCCGCCGGCCCTTCTTCTGCCACCTACCCCACCCGCCCCAGCCGTCCCGGGCCGTCCCATCCCTCTGCCGCCGCCCGCCTTTCACTTCGCCTCCACTCAGTATGCCGGCGCCTTTCTGCTGATGCCCCAGGCCCTGCGCTGGCTCGCCGTCGCTAACGACTGCTTCGCCGACGATTACGGCACGCTCCAACGCGGCCTGCTCACCAGCGTCTTCGCCCCGCTCGTCGGCCTGAGTCGCATCTTCCATCTCGAGCCGATGAACGACACCGGTTTTGCCTGGCTCACCGGCGGCTTGACCTGCCCGTCGCGTTACCCCGTCGGCGCCTGGCGTCGCCACCTGAGCTGGCACGAGACCGAGGCCTTTTGCCGCCGCACCGAACCCTGGCACTGGGTTGAGGGACAAGATGCCCTGGTCAGCTTCGACGACCACGTCATCCCCCGCTGGACGCATAAATTCCGCATCCCCAAGGGCTTCTGCACCATTCGCAACAAATACCTCCGCTGCGAGAAACTATTCTTCGGCTACGACGTCGGCTGCCGGCGTTTCCTGTGCATCCGTGGCGCCCGCGGCAATGTGGGGCTGCGCGACCTGAGCGTGTCGCTGACCCGCCGCGTGTTGCGTCAGGGGCAGCCCCGCTCCTTGCATGCCTTGTTCGACGCGGCGGCGGGCAAGTCGGACGCCGACGTCCGCGCCTTGTGGGACCTGGTCGAGGAGGAGCCGAGCCTGACGGTGACGCTGCGGGCGTGCCGCTACCCGGCCCGTCTGGCGCAGTGGAAGAAACTGCCGAGTGGACTGTTCGTGGCCTACGAGGAGCCGGGTCCGTACGTGGGGGCGCCGACCAAGGAGATCCGGCTGGCGGAGACCAAGACGACGTTGCGGGACGAGACCGAGGAGGAGGCGGTGCGGACCATCATTTGCCGCGAGATAGTGCCGGGGCCGAAGAAGGACCGCTGGCATCCGCTGCATACGACGAGTGAAGTCAGCGAGCTGATGGAGGTCCTGCAGCCATTCCGTCAGCGTCAGCATCACGAGCAAAGTTACCGTGTGGCGAAGTACGACTTGTTCGTGGATGCGGTGCCGTGCGGCTACGACAAGGAGAGTCCGCAGCCAACGCGTCCGCGTTGGCATCGTGGGCCATTGCAGCTGATGGGCTGGCTGGCGGCGTTGCTGTACAACGCCCTGGCGGACCTGGCGTTGAACCTGCCGGAAGAATGGTGGCACGCTCAAGTGGGAACCTTGCGGCGACTGCTGATCAATAGGCCGGGCCAACTGTACATGACCGAGGAGGCGGTGATCGTCTACTTCGACTGGTTCCCAGGCCAGGAGATGTTGGTGCCGCTGATCGATGGGGTGAACGAGGAACAAGTACGCCTGCCCTGGCTTGGAAATCGCCGCCTGGTATTGTCGCTGATGCCCGCCGACCCGGCGCGGGCTGGACCGTGTCGCTCTATTCTTGATAATTAAGATCCAACAAACCGTTTGGTGCTAGTATTCTTGGGAAAAGTGGGTTCTTCGGATCGAGTTCCACCGCTTTTGTGATCAGAGCAACGGCCTGGGCAGGATCGCGCAACTTGGCGTCGGCGCATGACACCAGCAGCCAGGCGAGGTTGTTGCGGTGCATTGCGTTTTTCGGGTCGAGTGCGATGCCCACCTTGTAATAGGCGATGGCCTCGTCCAACTTCCCCCGCGTGTCGAGGGCCCTGCCGAAGTTGGCGTGGTATACAGCGACTTTCGGGTCGAGTTCGATGGCCTTCTTGTAGCAGGCGATAGCCTCGTCGAGATTCCCTTGCTTCGACAAGGCGTAGCCGAGGCTGTTGTGGACCACGGCGACTTTCGGGTCGAGTTCGATGGCTTTCTTGTAACAGGTAATCGCTTCCTCCACCTTCCCCTGCTTGGCCAGGGCACGGCCGAGGTTGTAGTGGTATACAGCGACTTT
>JBGQLF010001472.1:0-2746 GCA_041499985.1 Gemmataceae bacterium | reverse complement strand
CCACGTCCAAGGAGCCATTCTGGTGCGAGCCCGCGGGCTGATAAGGCGAATCGACCTGCCCCGCGCCGGCGAACCACCAGCCCCAGTACAGGTCCTGGCTGGGCGGCCGTTCACCCACGAGCAAGGTGTTGCTGCTGCCATCGAGGATATCGGCCATGCGGATCTTCGAGGCGTACGCCGGGGCGTTGGCCAGCAAGACGCCGTCGCGCTGCCGGAGGTTGGTGCCGCTGACGCCCAGGTAAGCCGTGAAGGCGATGGTGTAGTCATCCAGATACGAAGCTTGCAAAGTGCGTGCATCCGACGGGCAGGTCCAGGTGGAGACGATCGTTCCCACAGCGGGGTTTTGCGGCGGTCCGTAGGGATCCCATTCCGCGAAGCCCTTGACGCCGTTCGGCATCGGATAGGGATAGACATAGGGCGTTTTATCGCGATCCGCCCAGGCAACGGCTTGGCGCCCGAGGTTTTCCTGCTCGACGAAGGGCAGGATGCGGGCCATCCAGCTCCAGAAGAAGCGGCGCTGAAAATTGGCATCGAGCGCCGGCGGGAAGACAGCCTGCACGTCGTGGTAATGGTGCAGCGCCAGGCCGATCTGCTTGAGATGGTTGGCACACTGGACGCGATTGGCGGCGTCGCGCACCTTTTGCACCGCGGGGAGCAGGATCGCAATGAGCACGGCGATGATCGCGATGATCAACAGCAGCTCGATCAGGGTGAACCCCGACCTGTGCCCTGTGCGGAACATGATCCCCACTCCAGGAGGCGCGCGCGAGCAGCATCAGCGGAAACTTGCCTCAAGGCTAGAGAGGAGGGGGGCCGACTGCAACAAGAATATGCTTCAGGCGGGGAGTTTTCGCTCGTGAAGCTTGGAGGCTGTAGCAGAATGTGGGGGCAAGTTTGCAACGTGCCCAATCGACCGGGCAAGTTGCAAACTTGCCCCCACATTTTGTTAGAGCCTTTTAGCCCTGAGCACATGGGCGAGCGCGGGCTTCGCGCTCGCCCATGTGCTCAGGGCTAAACATCCTCGATCAGCGCTGCATCAAACCACCGGTGCGCTGGACCGCGCCGGCCGCCGGATCGAGTCCACGGGCCAGATCATACGATTGCACGTCCTTCAGCAGCGGGCGTGTGAACAAGCGCGCGGCCAGCTGCCCCTCGATTGGTGGATTGATCATGGTATCGCGCAGCACCAGCTGCATCTCCATGTGCTCGGCCGGCCAGGAGAGCAGGATCCGCTTGGGTACCTGGACCGCTCCGAACTGCTGTGTCTGCGAGATCTGCGCTGAGCAGATGACTTTGCGGTTGGCATCCTGGATCTCGTACCGCGGCACCTGAACAACCGAATTCCCGCGGTTGAACACGATCACCTTGCGCACGCTCTCGCCCTGGGGTGTTTTCGTGTTCTCCACCAGTTCCAGCGTCGTCGTCTTGACCTCCAGCTGGTATTTGCTCTCCGGTCCATACTCGCCCATGCCGAGAGCTTCCATGATCCACTGAGGCTGGAAGGGGAACGGCAGTTTCACACCGCGGCCATAGTCGGCGTAGGAGCAATGATAGAGGTGCGGCGGCTCCGCTTTGCTGATCCAGAACCAGAATTCCTGCTCGTTGGAGCCGATATCGACCGCGCTCTTGCCCACGATGTTGGCCGTCAGGCGGAAGTTCGCTGGCTTTTGGCAGTCCAACCGGCCGCGCAGCCCAACGGACTGAAGATGGTATTTGCAATCCAGATCCACTTCGGTGCTCTGCACCACGGTTATCTGCCGCGAGTTTCGATTCAGATAATCCACCACCTGCGCCCGCGTCGGCGTCTCGGTGGGAATCCCCGACTGGTTCGACCGGACCAGTCCCCATTTTGCGCCGAAACCATCGCACCCGGCTAGCAAGATGAGCACTGCCATGCCGAGAACGGGTCGAAAGGATCGCATCAGTTACCCCTTCTGCGGTTCTTGGGCCAAGGGGAATCCGGGCAGCCTCTTAAGCTCCCCCGGCTACTATTCCCAGCCGAGCACTTTGAACACTTCTTCCTGCACCGTCGCCATCGCCTCTTCCGTCAGGCGAGGATTGACGACCCGGTACTGCGCCTTAGTCCGGGCACAGCGCAGCACGAGGATTTCCTGATCGCCTTCCAAGCGCGCTTCTTCAAACTTGAAGCGCTTGCGCCGCATCAACAGCAAGGCCACCACATAGCGAAAGTTGATCCGGCCCGGTTCGGTCTCTCCTTCCAGGCGCTGAAAACAATCGACCAGCAGGTCATCGTCGATGTGCAGCGACCGGCTTTCCGCGCCGACTGGGATCTTGCCTGCCCAGAAGCTAAACGCGCCCGGCGGAGGTCCTTGCCAGTTGTCGCTGCTGTAATCCTTGCGGACGAACTTGCCCCCTTCATCCAGGAGGACACTGTAAAACCTCTCTCCGGGCCGCAGCTCTCTTCCCGAGAGGGCGCAACGCCGTGAGTTGGTCTGAATCTGGTAGTCGATCATGCCTGTGTTTCTCCGGGTGGCGTCCCTGTCCGGATGGACAGCATGGCATCATCCTATAGTATCGAGCAGCTTCCGCCTGCCGCAAGGAACCAGCCCGCGCAGAAGTGCGGTTTTCGCAGGCTCCGCGAAGACCTGTAGCGGCTACGCACACTGGGAGGGAAACAGCGTCTAGTGGAAGAACAACGGACCTGTTGTCTGATCGTAGCCACAAGCGTCCTCGCTTGTGGGCTTGGACCAGCCCACAAGCGAGGACGCTTGTGGCTACGTTGAAT
>JBGQLF010001471.1:0-2751 GCA_041499985.1 Gemmataceae bacterium | reverse complement strand
GTCGCCGGCACTTTCCACTACCCTGACGAAGATCACCCAGGCGCGCGCCGGGGCCACGCCCGCCCAGCTGACGCTGGGGGCCCTGAGTATTCCGTTGAACTCCTTCGCCAGCTCCCTGGACTCGCTGCGTGTGGCGAAGCAGAACCTGCTCCTGGCCAAGGGGGTGCGTCTGTCGACGGCCCAGCCAGCCTGGGTGATACGTTTGTTCGCGCAGAGCGTGCGACTGCTAGCGGCTGACCTGAACGCCATCCTTTCGTGGCCGCCGCGGGGCTGATCCCCGCGCCCGCTGGGCGGTCCGGTCGAGCCGGGGGCGTGAGCCCCCGGCTGCTGGAGTCGAGCTGGCTCTGTTGGCCCTGCGGGTCCCGGGAGCCAGCGCCTCCGCGCCGCAAGCGCTGGAGCAGGAGTTGCTGCGCGCGTCCAAGGAGGTCATCAAACATTGTAAGGACAAGGGCTACCAGAATGTCGGCGTGCTGAAGTTCCAGATTACCAAGGACGACACCACCCTGAGCGCCAACGTCGGGACGCTGAACGTCTTTCTGGCTCGCCGGCTCAAGGTGGCCCTGGTGCTCAGCAATAACCCGCTCCAGCCGATCGGCATCATCGACAATGCGCCGGCGGTGGCGCACCGCACCAAGGGAGCCAACCACCTGAGCAAGGAAGGCCGGCTCAAGTTATTCGAAGCATCCTACCCGCTGGCCTGGGGCCAGGCCGAAGTCAAGCCGGACGCCTTCATTACGGGCGTGGCCGAGGTCAGCGAGGATCTGGAAACGCTGCGGATCCAGTTGCTGACCTTTGACAAGACGGACAACAGGCTGCTGCCGTTGCTGAGCGCGTTCACGGTGGCCAATCAGCCGGACCAGCTGACGGAGATGGGCGAGAGTTTCAACACGCTAGAGCCGGCGGGACAAGAGTGCGGCGGCCCACCCCTACTTCTGGGCCGCCTTCACCGTCACGGGGCGGTGAACGCCGGCGGCGGACGGAGGGGCACGCCGCCGCCGTTGCGGAGAGAAAAATCGGGAGAATCGGGAGGCTCCAGCGTTCTCTAAGTCAGCGTCGCCCCTTCAACCAGCCGGCCGACAGGGGAAGCCGCTGGCCACAGTCCTTTCCCGAGAGGAGTACGTAACATGGACAAGCCACCGAAACTGTTCCATTTCCGATTCTGGAAGTGGCTGGGAGTGAGTCTGGCGCTGCTATCGGTCGGCATGGAAGTGGTTTCCAAGTTCAACAACAACGCCCAACAACAGATCCAAGGACTTAAGACTAGACGAAACCCCCATTAACGGAGTCGTTGAGGAATTCGCGCCACCCCTACCCACTACTTCCGGCCATGCTGATCCAGCGCCGCTTGGCAGTAGGTGAGTAAGCCCAACTCGATCAGCTCCTGCTCCAGCCGCTCGGGCTCGGAGGTTTGCAGCGAGCGGGCCACTTCCTCGAGCAACAAGTGGGCGAACTTCTCGCGGGCCCGGTGCAGCGTCTGCCGCACGCCGTTGTCCGTGAACGATTTCCCCAGCCGCCCCTGGAGTTGTTCGGCCAATTCCAGCGCCGGCGCCTCCGGATGATCCGCGCGCCAGCGAAGCACCGTGTAGTACAACCGGCCCGTCTGTTGTTCCACGGCCTGAAGCGCTCGCCAGGTGCAGTCGAGCAACTCATGGCGCCACCGCGCCAGGAATTCCTGGTCTGCTTGGCCGAGGTCGGGCTCCTGAGTGGGGTGCTGACCACTGTCCTCTGGCAGGGGTTCCAGCCGCGCTCGCTGCCGCCGCCGATAATCGACGACCAAATGAAACAGGGCGGTCTTGACGTAATCGCGAAAGCGCCCGCGTGCGGGATCGGCTTGCTTGAAGTCGCCGCGCACGAAGCGCAAGGCAAATTCTTGACAAACCTCCTCGGTGGTGTCGGGATCGCGCAGGACGCTGCGCAGATAGCGGTAGATCGCTCCGGAATACCGCTCCAGGAGCGCCTGCTGCGCCACGGAAATGGCGGTGCGCTCGCCGCGGTGGGCCTGGAACACCAGCGACCAGCGCGTCGCGATCTGGCTCAAGCGATCGAGCGGTTCCGGCTCCGCCATGGTACCTGCTCCAGGGGAGAGGGCGACGGCGTCCCGGACTTCCTCCGGGATGGCTGATTTGGCTTCCCATTTTAATGCCTGTCGTCTCCGAAAAAAAGCCCCGCCCTGTCGCGCTGGGCACTCTGCCCCGTAAGTGAAGATAGGGGGCGACGCCTGGCAGGCGTTCACCATAGCCCACGAGGACTGATTCACGGATCGGCCCCCGTGGGCTACTTGAGCCTCGAAGACAACGAGCATGGACCCCCCGGTCCTCGAACCGGGGCCTTTCACACAGGAGATACGATCATGTGGACAAAGTGGTAGAATACACGAATTCCGAGCTATCCCGGCCCGCAAGGCCGTCGAGGCCGTCCCCAGTTGGAAGTGCTGGAAGACCGCCAACTCCCCACGACTGCCGTGGAAGGGCACTTAGGGCAGGGGCTGCTGGAGCATGCTGGCCTTCTGGGCCCCGCGCCGAACAGCGTGGCGAAGGTGACGGTCGATTGGGGCGATGGGACCCTCTCGCAAGGGCAAGCCCAGCCGACCTCCGTCCCACTCTGGTACTCTATTTCCGGCAGTCATATCTACCACTGCACTTTCCGCGATCTTGGCATGGTCAAAACGGATGCAGATACGATTAATAACCGTAAAAGCATGAGCGCGCACCGCGACCGGCGCGGCCGACCTGACGGGCCTTCTCGCCCACG
>JBGQLF010001470.1:0-2752 GCA_041499985.1 Gemmataceae bacterium | reverse complement strand
GTACAGTGCCGAAAACACGAGGATTTTTACATACTAATTGAGTCCGCTACCACAAAAAGGGGCGTCCCAAGGCCTATCTGCTAGTCCTGCATGCGGTTTTCCCCGCGTTTTCTGCAAGTTCGGGCCGTGAGCGCATACCCGACGCCTGGTTCCGGCGCCACGAGAGGGTTTGCGAGACGGAACTCAGCGAATTCCTCGCTCAACTGGCCGGACCGGGATGCTGAACCCGTTCCCAGCGTCCCTTGTCGATAAGTGCGTGCCTGTTCAGACCGTCGTTGCCCACGGCAAAGCGAAGCGGGAGCAGTGTCCGCTGAGCCCATATCAGCCAGTGTCTTCTGGAACAGCCGCCAAGCTAGCGCAACAACAGCCGGCTCGCCGCGTAAAGGCCGCCCGATAGGAACATCGTCGCCGGTAGGGTGAGCACCCAGGCCAGGGCGATCTTGCGGACCGTGCCGCCCTGCACACCGGAGCCGTTGGCCCACATCGTCCCCGCCACCCCGGACGACAGGACGTGAGTCGTGCTGACCGGCAGCCCGCCCACGTCCACCAGTCCGATCGTGGCCATCGCCACCAGCTCCGCGCAGGCCCCCTGCCCGTAGCTCAGGTGCACCTTGCCGATCTTCTCGCCCACCGTCAGGACGATCCGCTTCCATCCGACCATGGTGCCGATCCCCAGCGCCAGGGCCACCCCGAGGACCACCCAGACGGGCACGTACTCCACTGTGGCCTCCAGGGCGCGGAGCGGCTTCGGGGGCACGCGCCAGCCCGGCTCCTGCCCCGCCCAGACCGTGAGCGCCTGGTGCAGCTCCAGCAGGCGGGCGCGGTAGGGCCAGCGTTCCTCCGGCGCCACGGCCGCGAGGGAGTCCTTGCCGGCCAGCGTGCTGCGCACCTCCGCCAACAGTCCCCGGGCCCGCACCCCAGGTTCCGCGTCAGCTCCCGTGGCGGCCGGCTCCGGGACGCCTGCGTCGGAAAGGAACTGGTCCAGCTCCTCAGCGGCTGCGCTTGCCCGACGGACCTCCCCAGCGCCGGCGTGAAGGTTGAGTGCAAACTCGGTGGGCAGCAGCCCGATCAGTACGAGCAGGATGAGTCCCATCCCCTTTTGGCCGTCGTTGGAGCCGTGGGCGAAGCTGACGCCTGAGCAGGTGCCCATCAGGATGCCACGGATCCACCAGGGCGGTGGCCGCTTCCCCTCGGGCGGCCGGTAGAGCTGCGGGTCCGGCACCTGCCGTCGGGCCAGCAGCAGCAGCCAGCCCGCCAGCAGGAAGCCGAGCGCCGGGGAAAGCAGCAGCGACAGCCCCACCTCGCCGGCTTTGCCCCAGTTCACCCCGCCCACCCCCCTCTGCACTAGCCCGACCCCGAGGATCGAGCCGATCAGAGCGTGCGAGCTGGACGACGGCAGACCCAGGTACCAGGTGCCGCCGTTCCACAGCATCGCCCCTGCCAGGAGCGACAGGACCATCGCCAGCCCGGCACCGCCCTCCGCGCTGACCAGGATCTCGACCGGCAACAGATGCACGATGCTAGGCTACGGCGGTGCCGCCGGCGAGCACGCCGAGGGCGTTGCACACCCCGGACAGGACGACGGCGCTCCCGGGCCGCAGCGCGTGGGTGTAGATGACGGTAGCGACGGCGTTGGCGGTGTCGTGGAAGCCATTGACCACCTCGAACCCAAAGGCCACGAGGAGGGCGACCAGCGGCAGCACGCCGCCGTCGAGAAGTTGGTTGAGGGTGGAATTCATCAGGCCTCCGCGGTAACCGCCGGGCAACCCAGCGACGTGCCGTCCAGTTCCTCCGGACCAGGAACACGGCCGGGCGCCGCCGACGAACTCACTTCCCCCCTGGGCACCTGACCGGCTAACGGGGAACTGTGTGCGGGCATCAGGATAACCTGGAAGACAGGCCCAGCTCAAATGAAGGTTTCGAGAAGGTGTACCGGCCGCGGCGGACGGGCTTGGCTGTGCTCGGCCGCGTCCCTTCGCCCCCACCAGCGGAGCTACGCCTTGACCGACCCGGAGGGCAGATTCAAGATGGTCTACACGGATGGGCAGGAGGGCGTTCTCGTCGGCAGCCACCGGGTGTGGGTCCAGCTTCCAACGGCGGGTTCCAAGGAAGACAAGGAGCAGCGGAAACACCTTGCCATGCAGCAGAGTGATCCGGAGATGGTGCAGCTGCTTCGCAAATACGGGAACGTCGAAACCACGCCGATCACGGTAGACGTCAAGAAGAACCAGGAGATCAACCTCACACTGGATTGATCCGCCCCGCCGGGTTCTCGGCCCCGCAGACGACGAATGCCTGGGTTAGAGATAGCCGTGGCATCCGCTGCCGGCTGTCATTTGTCATCCCCCTCGATGGTATCCGACGGTTTGGGTAGGTAGGTCACCGTGGTCGCGTCTGTGGATTGGCCTTTCTGTACGTCTTTCGCTCGTCCGCTTTTGCCACAATGAGGGCAAGTCACTCGTTTACCATCTTCAACGGGTCCAAACTCCTGACCGCAGCCAGGGCAGCTGACGTAAATCATGAGTGACCTCCAGACTGGCTCCGTGCCTGGCTTCGTGGAACGCCCACGGGGTTGTCCCCGGAGGTCCAACAAGAGCGGCACGTTGCGGTAGCACTTCGGTTTCACAACCCCAAGGCAGTGGGCCTCTGGGCCGGCTCTCCATCCTGCACCGCAGCGGCCCGTTCTGCGTGGGTAACCCGCATTGTATCCCTTTCGGTATCCGGTTGCAAGCAATTGTTGAGGTAGCCCCCG
>JBGQLF010001469.1:0-2756 GCA_041499985.1 Gemmataceae bacterium | reverse complement strand
TCGGCTGACGCTGGCCGAAGCACGCCGCACCCTGTGGCTAGCCGTCGCCGATCTCCAGGGCTTGATGCAACTGGATCTCGACGAAGAGCTCGGCACTTCTCCTCCGCCCTGCAATTGAGCCCGTGCTAGCGAGCGGCAGCACGGGAAGGGCCGATGCCGGATGCCAGCCGGTGTGCTTCGTTAGTCCGTTAGCTCGAACGGGGCTAAGTGATTGGTTTCCGCTTTGACGACCGCATGCAACTGAGGGTGTTTGGGCGCGGCATAACGGCCCTTGAGCCGGTCCTGCCCCTTGTGGGCTAAGCCCTTGGCTGGGTTGAGGTCTCGCTTCCACTCGACCAGCACGTCGTAGGCGCCGGGAGGCGCGCCCTTGCCAAGGGGACCGCAGACGAGTGTGAAAGACCCGTCCTCCTGAACGATGCCCATGAGGGCATGTTCGTTCATGGGGTCGCCGCCCTGGCGCTGGAAGAAGACGGTGGCACCGGCCGCCGGCTTGCCCTTGTAGGTGACTGTACCGGAAACCGGATAGAGATTGTTAGAATTGCCGCACGAGATGCAGGCCAGCGCCGTCACCGCCAGCGCATACCCCACGAGCTTTTTCATGTTCTGAACTCCGTAACAACCCGATTGCCCCCCGCGCCTGGGAGAGCTTCGTAGCGCGAGCATCCGGAAGAAACAGGCTCCACGAGGACGGTGCCTCAGTAGTCGAAGTTGATGACCTCGCCGCCGGCCCTGCTCAGCAGGGCTTGCATCTGGTTCATCGTGAGGCTGTTTCTCAGGAAACGCACCGACCCGTCTCCGAACAGGACGTTGCTCCCTCCGGTGTGGAAGGCGAAGATTTCGCTGTCGTTACTGCACCCGTTGGCGCACGTCCACGGCGCGAGCGGGATGCCGAGGAAGCCACCGCCGGCTGCGATCCCGGAGCCGCTGGGGTCGGCGCCGTTGGTGGCGTTGTAGTTGAGCGGGTCCGCCCAGGCTCCCCCGCCCTGCGGGGCAGGGCCGTTCGGGCCGGCCGTGTAGCTGCCCGCCGAGGTCACCAGCCCCTTGCTCCCATACCAGCCGGGCCGCCCACCGTCCTCGACAATCATGATCGTGTTCGAGGTGCCATCGGTGACGGCGGTAACGCGAACCGGGCCGTCGGGGGGCTGGCAGAGGATCGAGGCGCCGGCGTTGATGTTGATGCCGGGGATGGCGGCCTCCATACCGGCGTCAGGGCAGTAGTCTGTCCGCCCGAAGAGCAGGCCGGGCGGGTAACTGACGCCGATGTCGAAGTTGCCGAAGCTCCTGCCCAACTCGGCCGAGTAATCTACCGTAGGGTTGCCCGGCGCGGACGGGCACAGCAACGTCTTGAGGGGGGTCGAGTAGGCCGGGTTCCTGGGCGGCATATTGACCGGGCTGAGGGCTGCCTTGGTGATGTCGATTTGCCGGTACACATTGTCCTGTTCCAGATACGGCAGGATCAGGACAAAAGCTGAAGGGCCATAGATGCTGGTGCCGGGGGGGACCGTTGGGTCGGAGGTCCGCAGAAGTTTGTAGGCCGTCGGGAAATAACCGTTGGCGTCGTGGTAGTTGTGCAGGGCCAGGCCGATCTGTTTGAGGTTATTCGTGCACTGCATCCGGTTGGCTGCTTCACGGATCTTCTGCACAGCTGGCAACAGCAGGCCGATCAGCACGGCGATGATGGCAATCACTACCAGCAGCTCGATCAACGTGAAGCCGAACTTCGGTTGGTGCGTTTGCCTCATTAGTTGCTCCTGAAAGAGAAAAGAACGTTTGACGAAACATGGTGATTAGGATAGCCTAGTTAATAATAATAGGCAAGCCTAAAAACCTCAGCAATTGCGTCGAGGCTGGCCTACAGTTGAGGCGAGTGGTGGGAGGAACGATGCCCGTGGTCGAAGTCGTCGGACTTCAGGCCTGAACTCGGGCGAGTTCAGCCGCGGGAAGGAGAGTTCCGGCCGCTCGGCTTGAGAATTCGCGCGATATGCTTCCACCTTGGCGACGATGCGGGCAACAGCCAGGTACCTGGCCCTCTGACGCTCTGGGGAGATCGGCCGTCTGCGGAGCTGACCCTCAACTGCTCAGACAACCACATTTCTCTGAGAACGGGCACGGTAAGTTCCTGACTCGTACAGCACTCTCATTGGCCAGTGCCAAGCAGTGGAGCATCACCAGATGTGGATGGGAATCGAGATCCCCGACGCCCCATCTCTCGACCGCAATCCTCCTCAGCAACACCTCTAACTTGTAACGGACGGCGCAGGTTATCTGGCCGAGTCATTTTCCGAAAATGGGCTTGAAAGTTCCATTGATTTGTTATTCCATGAATTGATGAAATAAAGAAGTAATGGATGAGGTGCGCCATTAAAGACTCGACGCCATCCTGCCATGCCGGTGATCATGCGGACCCCCAACGGCATGGCCAGCCGATCAGTTTAGCCGCTCTGGAGCGAGCTGCGCGGTTGTATCGCGCGATGGGCGACACGCCCCGGCTGCGGATTCTGGAGCTCCTGACCCAGCGGGAGTGGTGTGTCACCGAGATTGTCGCGGCCGTGAACGAGAAGTTTTCGACCGTCTCCCAGCGCCTGCGGATCTTACGCAGCGAAGGGCTGGTCATTCGCCGTCGAGAAGGAACGCACCTTTTTTATGCCTTGGCAGATCGGCACGTGGCCGATCTGATGCAGAACGCGCTGGCGCATGCTCAGGAGTTGGAAGCGAAGCCGGCGCCGGTTGTCCCCTCCGGGGACGCTCTTACTCAC
>JBGQLF010001468.1:0-2770 GCA_041499985.1 Gemmataceae bacterium | reverse complement strand
GAATGAGCCGGGCCGCGTGCCCGCTGTTCTTGCTTTCGCATCGGGCTTGCCGAGTGGCGGCGCAAGCTGAGCGACCTGATCGCCGCTTATGGCGCCCGGCGCTAGTGTCCTGTCTCTGAAGTGCCTTGACCGCTTGCTGACGCGCGCGGTTCAGTGCTGTGCCCCGTGCCAGCACGGAACCGCGACCGTAAGGAGCTGTCGGGGAGGACAAGCTGAAGCATGTCCCACGCGATAGATCAACAGTTTGCGGTACTCGTGGCGCATGCTTTAGCTTGCGCGACGATTTTTTGACAGCTTTTGAGGGAGCGGACAAAAGCCAGTATCCGCGCGGCCGGACGGTCAACGGGCGCAAGGACGCTTCCGAACAGAGGGCCAAGACCGACTCACGAATTCAGAATTTGAGGATGCGGTGGGCAACCAGCTCGAACTTGGGAGTGTTCCAGGTCATGTAGTCGACCTTGAGCAGAACCTCAAAATAGGGAAACCGCGCTTTCGAGCTTAATCCGAGCGCCGAACACAGGGTCTGGATCCAACGCTCGCTGCTGATGAATTGCCCACCTGCTTCGCTGGATGCCATGTCGGTTCCCGAAACCAGCAGAACGTTTCCACTTCGGCTAGGGCTTGGCAGAAAAGCCACCCGGCAGTACCCTTGCTTTGTCCATTGGACAGCATAGGTTGCGCTCTCACCCGGAAGGGGCGAGCGATTCTGAAAGTAGGACAACATCGGCGGCGTCTCTTGAAATACGCTGCGGAAGTTCAACTGATCCTCGAACATGTCCACCCAGGGATTCGTCCGCCGCGTGCCCACCAGAATGAGGTTATGCGACTGAAGGTAGGTCACCCCAAAGTCCCCTGCGAAGACGATCTCCGTGGGCAGGTTGCGGCCTGCGCTGAGCACCGAGAACGTCGCCGCCAGCCGGGCGTCGGAAATATGCGTGAAGTACGCCCCGACCAGCTCTTTCCACCTGGCCTTCTCCACCGGGTCCTTTAGCCGGTCGTCGCTTAGACGAGTGAAAACCTTGTCCCGGTATTCGTTCACGGAGAGCTGATGCTGGATTGCGTCCTCGAACAAACCGAGGATCGCGTCAGAGAGCACGATGCAGATCGGGCGCCCATTGTCGAACATCTGATACCACAGACGGTCTACGGTTACCCCCGGCTCGACATTCCGGGCCGGGCGGGCCGGGCTGCCCAGATGCCACGGCCCGAACACGAGTCCCGCCACCAACAGAACCCCACCGGCCAAAACCAAGAGCATTGCAATCCGCCGCATCCCCCGGGGCGGCAAGCGCCGCCGAGGCAACTCTGGCGGGCGATCCGGCGAGGAATCCGACTCGCGACCGTGGAAGACCGGCGTGTAGGTCCCCTTGGGGATCTCGATCACTACCGGCTCGTCCCGGCCCTCGGAGGCGAAATACTGCTCCAGCCTCTTGCGGAGCTGGGACACATGCACACGGACGATGGCGTCTTGAGCCGTGTCGTAGTCCGGGCGGCGGCCGAAAACCTCGATCCCAATCTCCTGTTCCCGGACTGCGCCCCCCGGATCGGTCAGTTTGCGGCTGCAGAGGAACAGAAACAGCTCATGCAGACGGTTGGATTTTCCAAACGCGGAACCCGACGCCACCCGCTCCACGAGAAGGTCCCGTGAGTTAGGTTGGAGGACGTTCACAAGACCCGGCCGTTCGTTTGGATCAGCCTGTTTCATAACTCCGGCCCGTTTTGCGCCGCCTGGAGATGAATACCCCTACTGTTGTGGGACGGACATCCTCGTCCGCGGCCGATCCCTGTCCTGCAAGCGGCTGAAAAGAGCCGGACCACAGGCCCGGCGGGTCCAGGGGGGCCTCCCCACAAAAGCACACCCTACGCTGTCCTGGTTCGCAATTGAGCCGAACAAGTTTAACACAAGACAATCAGTTCGTAAACAGTTAACGAACGTCGTTAACGAACAGAAAAGACGTGGCTAATTACTGAGAATTGACTTGCGCGGGGGGCATCCCCCCTTTAGCATGAGCTTGATTCATTTCAACAGGAGGTCTCGCTTCAGATGAGACACTTAGCAAAAATGGTGCTCGTGGGAGTAACGCTGCTGGCGCTTCCCGGTCTGGCGCCCAACGCGGCTCACGCGCAAGAGTCCCGCGCCACCATCACCGGCAGCGTGACCGACCCCAGCGCCGCGGTGATCCCCGGGGCGACGGTCGAAGTTATCAACACCGCAACCGGCGTCGTCGCCAGGACCGTGGCCAACGACTCAGGCGCCTTCCGGATCCCCTACCTGATCCCCGGCCACTATAAGTTGACAGCCGGCAAGACGGGGTTCAAAACCTATGCCCAGTCCGACATCGAACTGCGCGTAGCGGAGACGGTCGAACTGAACGTCCGGCTCCAGTTGGGCGAGTCAAACGAAACGGTCCAGGTCAGCGCTATGGCGGAGGTGTTGCAAGCGACCGAGGCGAGCCAGAGCGCGACCATCAGCAAAGCCGAATTGGATGAAATCCCCATCCAGGGCGGCTCGGCCCTGGAACTCCTGACCTTCGCACCCGGCATGTCGAAGCAAGGAGAGCTGCGCACGCCCTATCCCGCCTGGAATAACGGATTGACGATGGTAAGCTCCAACGGCGCCGGCCTGGCCCACAACGGCATCACGTTGGATGGCGTTGCGAACGAGAGCGTGGGCGGACCCGGGCAAAACGGGTCGGCAAATGGCTACACGCGCCCGGCCATCAGCCTTTCCAGCTATGCGATCGAAGAAATGAAGATCCAGACCAACGTT
>JBGQLF010001467.1:0-2774 GCA_041499985.1 Gemmataceae bacterium | reverse complement strand
CGGATTGTTGGTGCGGGCTTTTCGTTCGCTTCGCGGTTCTATGCCGGCTACACTCGGAGCCGATATCACAGGTCTACGCAGATGGTATTGTGCAGGCAGTCCTTATGAGCGAGGGTCCCGAAACAGTCAGAGCTTGAACCGTATGCCCTGAGCCGACCTGTTCGACCAGGCACGCTTTCCGAGAATCCCAATGGACCCCTTGCTGAAATCCCTGCTCAGTCGTCTGGAACAACTCTCCGAGCAGTTCCGCGAGCTGCGCGAGGGCGTGCAGAAGGCTGTTCTGGTTGCGGACTTCGACCCCGAGATGGCCCTGACGCGGGCCCGCAAAGTCCTGGAGTACGTCATCCGGGATGTGTACGAGCGGCGCATCCAGGAACCGCCGGGCACTCGGCCCCTGGAGAACCTGCTCCAGCGGCTGGTCAAGGACGGGCATTTCCCCGAACGCCTCGACGCCTACGCCAATACCGTCCGCAAGTTGGGCAACGTCGGCACGCACAGCTTTAGCGACAAGGTGACGGTGGCCGACGTCTATCAGTCGCTCATGCAACTGATGCCCATCCTCGAATGGTATTTTGAGGCCGAACGGCCGGAAGCGCTGGGCCAGCAACCCGCCCCGACACCGCCACCCAGACTGGCCGAGAACAGGCCGGCCGAGCGAGCTCCTGCCACCCTGCCTCGGCCCCAGCTCGCGATCGTCCCAAAGGGGCTGCGGTCGTTCGACGCCAAGGATGCCGATTTCTTCCTCGATCTGCTTCCCGGCCCCCGGGACAAGGAAGGCCTTCCCGAAAGCATCCGCTTCTGGAAGCACCGCATCGAGGAACGCGACGAGAGCTTCTTCACGGTGGGCGTCCTCTATGGCCCAAGCGGTTGCGGGAAATCGTCGCTGGTGAAAGCGGGCTTGCTACCGCGGCTGGCACGGCACGTCCGAGCGCTGTACGTCGAGGCCACGGCCGAGGAGACCGAGGCACGGTTGCTCAAGGGACTCCGGAAACGGTGTCCCGACTTACCGAGTGACCTGGACTTAACCGGGACCTTCACCGCCCTGCGCCAGGGGAGCGGTTGCCCCAGCGGCCAGAAAGTCCTGGTCGTTCTCGACCAGTTCGAACAATGGCTGCACGCCCGCCGCCAAGAGCAGAACCCGGAACTGGCTCGGGCCCTGCGCCAATGCGATGGCGAGCACCTCCAGTGCCTGGTGCTGGTGCGGGATGACTTCTGGCTGGCCCTCAGCCGTTTCATGAGCGACCTGCACCTCGAGCTGGTCCAGGGCCAAAACCTTGCTCTGGTCGATCTCTTCGATCTCCTCCATGCGCGCCATGTGCTGGCGGCCTTCGGACGAGCGTTCGGGACCATCGCGGAGAAGCCGTCCAAAGACCAGGAGTCCTTCCTGGACCAGGCCATCGCCGGTCTGGCCGAAGATGGACGGATTATCTCGGTCCGGCTGGCCCTCTTTGCCGAGATGGTCAAGGGCAAGCCGTGGACCCCGGCCACGTTGCGGGAAGTCGGCGGCACCGAGGGCGTGGGCGTCACCTTCCTCGAAGAGACGTTCGCCGCCGCGACCGCCCCGCCGCAGCATCGCCTGCATCAGAAAGCAGCGCAGGCCGTGCTGAAGGCCCTCCTGCCTGAGACCGGCAGCGACATCAAAGGCAACATGCGCTCGCAGCCGGAGCTTTTGGAGGCATCGGGCTATGGCAACCGTCCGAAGGATGTTGACGAACTGCTCCGCATTCTCGATGGCGAACTGCGTTTGATCACGCCGACCGATCCCGAAGGCATCGAGGGCGAGAGTTCCAGGCAACGACCCGAGACGGACGGGAAATACTACCAACTCACCCATGACTACCTTGTGCCGTCCTTGCGGGACTGGTTGACCCGCAAGCAGAAGGAGACGCGCCGGGGCAGGGCGGAATTGCTGCTGGCGGATCGCGCGGCCGTGTGGAACGCCCGCCCGGAGAACCGCCAGCTGCCCGCGCTCGGGCAGTGGTTGCAAATTGGCTGGCTGACGCGGAGGAAGAACTGGACGCCACCCCAGCGGCAGATGATGCGGCAGGCGCGCCGCTACCATGTTGTGCGGGGGCTGGTGGTTGCCGTCTGTTTGACCATCCTCGCGTGGGGCGGTTACGAGGGGCACGGCAGGCTGCAAGCCAGGGCCCTGGAGGGACGACTCCTCGATGCCAACACGAAGGAAGTGCCCGCGATTGTGCAGGAGATGGCTCCCTATCGTCGCTGGCTCGATCCGCTCCTGCACGAGGCCTACGCTCAGGCCGAAGCCAGCAAGGATGCCCGCAAGCAACTGCACGCCAGCCTGGCCCTGTTGCCCGTGGATCGAGCGCAGGTCGAATACCTGAACGGTCGGTTGCTCGATGCCGAGCCGTACGAAGTCCCGGTGATTCGAGATGCCCTCGCCCCCTACCAAGCCGAACTGGTGGACCGGCTGTGGGCCGTGGTGCAAGAGCCTGGCAAGGGCAAGGAGCACCAACGGCTGCGGGCGGCGGCGGCCCTGGCGCAGTACGATCCGGACAGCCCGCGCTGGGATAAGGGGCGGGAGCCGGTGGTGAACGATCTGGTGAGCGTTCCCGCGGTATATCTGGCTGGATGGATGGAATCGTTCCGGCCCGTGCGTGACCAACTGCTGGCTCCGCTGGCCGTGGTGTATCGGGACGGCAAGCGGCGGGAGACGGAGCGCTCCCTGGCGACGGATCTTCTCGCCGACTATGCCGCGGACCAGCCGCAAGTCTTGGCCGACTTACTCATGGACGCCGACGAGAAGCAGTTCG
>JBGQLF010001466.1:0-2775 GCA_041499985.1 Gemmataceae bacterium | reverse complement strand
GACGTACCTCGGTCTCCGCCAGCAAGGCCTGACGCCTGCGGAAGCCAGCCAGCAAGCCCTGCGTGCCCATGTCTGCTACGGCGACCCCAACGACCGCGGGCCGCTCCAGGGTGACGACCGGCCGCTGCCGCCCGAGTTGCGCGACCGCATCAACCGTTACACGGAAGCCAGGCTTCGGACCGACCCGGAACGCTATCGGCAGGAGCTGCTGGCGTGTAGCAGTCTGAATGCACACCTCCGCTTACAGATGCGCAAACGCAATCTGTAATGAGCACCTCCTAGTGGCCGTGCGAAGCCTTTTCGCGGCATCCTTAACGGGCCAGCTCGCGCTTGATGTGCCGGACCAAGTTTTTCATGACAAAACCCTGTTCCGGGCAAATGCCCACATCGACGCCTCGCTGGCGTAGGCTCTCCGCCACGACCGGACCGACTGCTGCCACGCGGCTTCGTTGTAGGCCCTGGCGCAGTGTCGGCTCCAGACCACGTTGGCCTGCGACTTCGAAGAGACGCTCCACCTGGGGCGAACTCGTGAACACGATGCTATCCACCTGCCCCTGCGCCAACTGCATGATGAGCTGCACGACACGGTCGACGTCTGCCGCGGGCGCATAGACGTAAGGCAGAACCGTGCGGACCGTCGCCCCGACCGATGTGAGAAAGCGCTCCAGCTCCGGATTGCTCGGGCTGTAAAGCTGTACTCCCACCGTCAGGCCCGCCAACGGTTCCTGGCGGAGCGTGGCGATGACCCCTTCGGTTGTGGGCGCCTCGGCCACGGTGGTCGGAGCCAGACCGACTTCCTTGAGGGCACGAACCGGCTTGGGACCGCGCGTGACCGTGCGCGTTCGCGCCAGCGCGGCGAGGACGCTTTCCCGCAATTGGGCGCGTTCGGCGAACCCCAACAGGCGCCGCAGGCCCTCGCCTGTCATGAGCACCACGTGGCTGAAGCGGCCGGCGATCAGTTCGCGGAGCCAGGCGACGACGGGCTCCGGGTCGGGAGCGTCCAGAATGCTCACCATCGGGCAGCGGAGAGTAGTCGCCCCCTCTTTCTCCAGCATCTCGGCCAATTCTTCCAGCTGGCGGCCTTCCGCCAAGGCGACCGTGCGGCCATGCAGAGGAAGTGTCATGTGGCTGATCCTTTCCTTCGGAGATTGCCTCGTCACTACGCGGAACGGGGTTCAGGGTGCCGGCATGGGCGGGTTGGCGTTGTACTCCCGCATCGCACGAGCCAGGACCCAGTCGGGTAGCCAGTGCGTCATCTTCATCAACAAGGCCGTCTGCCAGGGGAAATTGTACACTTTGCGCCGGTGGTGCAGCGCCCGCACGATGCGCCGGGCCGCTTCGTCTGCCTCCAACAGCCACGGCATGTAGAACTGGTTCACGGCCGTCATGGGCGTGCGCACAAAACCAGGACAGATGGTTGTGACGGCAATGCCGTAGTCGCGGAGCCTGATGCGGAGCCCTTCCATAAAGGTATTCACCGCCGCCTTACTGGCAGAATACCCCGATTCTCCCGGCATGCCCTTGTACGCCGCCAAGCTGGACACCGCTGCCAGGTGTCCCCGCTGGCGCCGCACCATGTCCGGCAGAACGGCTTCGATGGCGTACAGCGTCCCGAACACGTTGACGCCAAACATCCTCTCCATATCCGCGACATTGAACGGTTCCACCAACGTGGGCATGCCGACGCCGGCGTTCGCAATGAGCAGATCGACCGGACCCAGTCGGGTGCCGAGCTCGTGGATCGCGGCTACGATCTGAGTGCGATCACCGACATCCGCGGCCGCGATCGCCACCGTCCCGCCCGCCTGGGTAATCTCATTGGCCAACTCCACCAGTTTCTCTCTTCGGCGGGCAACGAGACCAACCTTGCACTTCTGGGCCGCGAGCACCTTGGCCAGCGCCCAGCCGATCCCGCTCGAGGCTCCGGTGATGATGGCTACCTGGTTTGCGAAAGACATGGCTCCTCCTGACAACTCCGCTTCACCGCGCACTTCCCGCGCAGGCGGTGCTCCAGTCCTCGCCGCTATCCTATGCACGGCGGGCCCGTTTTCCCCTGGGCCCATGCAGCGGGCCGCCCGATTTCTGGCCCGAAACATGGCATACTTGCTCAGGCCCGCTCTTGGCAAGATCGAGGCCGTCTGCAACAATTCTTCGTACGTTGTACCGCTTCCGATCCGGCACCGAGACATTTCTGAGGCTTATCGCCATGATGCGGACTGGCGCTGGTTGTGGCAAAGTCGTTCGCTTCCTCGCTCCCTTGATCTTGCTGCTCGCCGAGACGCCGGCGCCGGCACAGCCCGCGGCGCCGCCTCCACCCCGGGAGTACAAGGTCCACTTGCGCTATCGCATCCGCGCTGGCCGAAGCGACCGGATCGCGCAGTTCCTCGACATGACCCGGCATTTCGAGTCCCTGGGTTTCAAAAAAGACCCCGGACCCGAGAACGAGGTCGAGGACTGGAATCAATCCCGGATGTCCGGCACCGTGCCCTCGGCCACCGCACGCCGTTTGCTCACGGAGCCGCATGTCAAGGCGATCTTGCTGATCCCCACTGGCTTCGAGCTGCCGGCGGACGCGGAGGCGGGTGTCAAAGTGCAGCTCCAACTTGCCGGCGGGTTGCCTTTGGAACGGCAACGGGCTCTTGCCGAGGAAGTCCGTACCGTACTGGCAAGCCGGGGCTTCCGTGAAGCGACGGGTTACGACAACCGCGGCCACACGCGCCTGATCGGTACCATTCCAGCCGGGCGCCTTGACCTGCTCCTGGAGGACCTGCGCTG